>JADFZC010000278.1 GCA_015232735.1 Oligoflexales bacterium
TCATCAAGCATTCCTATTTTATCAAGAAAAATGGTTAATTAAAATAAATTCAAGATGTCCGGAAGCGGACACTGTGTCCTGTTGGAAGTTAAATATTTTTAGAAAAAAGATCACCCCTCACGACTTTTCAATCAGCCCCTTCCGGGAAATCATAAAAATACTGACTGCCAAAATGCCAATGCCCTGAATTAGAATGACCTTCCTGGGTCCTATGGCATCAATCAGAAAACCGAACATGAAAAAAGAAACAGGAAAAGTAACGCTTACAAGCCCCTGCATAAGCGCAAAAAAGCGGCCCCTGTACTTATCATGGATCACCCTCTGAAAATACGATATGAATGTAACATTATTTATCCCCACGGCCATGCCCGCCCCAAACAGCGACAGTGCATAAACCAAAGGTGATACAGCCAGAGCGGGCAAACTGAGACAAAAGCCCAGTGCAAAAAGGCACAATGAGCCTAAAACTGAAATGGCCGCTTTCCCCTTGACAAACCTCTGACTGAATGCCCCGATCAAAAGCCCTATCCAGAGAGAAGCCTCCAACTGACCAAGCACTGCCGCGCTGGCGCCCAAAATATTCCTGGTATAAACCGGTAGTACGACAAAAACCGGATTTGAAAAAAAGTTTACCATCGCAAAAATCATGAGAATCAACTTTATCGACATCTCTTTTTCCAGATATTTCCAGACTCCCGGACTGTTCTCATCCGGCAATGGATCTTTTTGATCACCTAAAATAGGAAGAAAAGTGGCTGAGGCGACCGCAACAGAGCTGACAACATAACCGATCGACGTAAGCAGGGTGACTCCAAAAATTCCAAGTCTGTCTATAAGCATCGCCCCACACATGGCGCCCCCGAAATTGGCCAGAGACTGAGTGGATGCCTCGAAGGCAACCGCTGTCTCAATATCATCGCTGTCGACAAGCTCGGGTATGGATTTTGTGAGCGTGGGATCTATGCACGCCTGACAAAACGCCACCATAAAACCCAGAAGAAAAATCATCGAAAGAGATGCCAGGGAACCATACAGGCATAAGCTGACTGTCGCCATGAAAAATGCCGCCAGCAAAGATGCTGCCGCCATGATCTTCTTCGACGATGATCGGTCTATAAGCTGGCCTATAGGCTTCAGAAATAAAATCGAGGGAGATGCTGCAAGCAGCAGGAACATTGCAGAACTCTGTCCGCCCCTGTCCGGAGCGACCTGTCCGAGAATCCACCACAATATAGCGATCTGATACATCCTCAGACCGGCCTGGCTGAGTACCTGACCTATCCATACCATTCTGAAGCTATGGTTTTTCCGGATTAATTCTGTCGCAGATTTTGCCATAATATCTCTCCCCCAAATTTCTTCAGTTCACCTGGCTGCGAAGATCAATGACCCTTTTGATTTTTCCCGTCCTGGGATTTACCTCTATCCTGTCCGCAGGAATAAAACTGAAATTGAGGGGATGGATCATCCCTGCACCGATGAGATCCTTCAACATGGGGCGCTCCTGATAAAATTCATCGGTCAAAATCTTCTTGACCCCATCCTGTGACTTCTTCAATTCACATGCGATCTGGACAGTGAGCTGGTCCTTTTTCCCATGATGGCTGAGCAGCAGCTGAAAGGCGGAAAGACTGAGGATATCGCTCATCCTGCTGAGAATATGCCTGACATTGTCATAATAAACGGTCGCTCCGGCAATCCTGGCTCCCTCTTCCGAACGCCCCTGAAGAATAAATTTCCTCGGGCCATCCTTCTGATATTGGCTCCACAACGCCATATCCCCGGACGGATAACGTATTATCGGCATGAGTTTCCTCGTTAAATTTGTGATCAAAAGGCGCCCGGTCCGGTCGGTTTCCTCTATCGGCTTGCCGGTCTCCACATCAACAATTTCCATAATCGTTTCCCGGGCAAAGGGAATATGCTCATCAAACCCGCACAAGTCATCGGCGTAGCCGATAAGTCCTCCATCGACGCTGGCGCATCCAATCGAACGTATCAAAGCATTTGGAAATGCCTTGGATACGATAAGGCGCTGGTCCGGATACATAGGTTCACCGCCAAAAATTATCCTGTCGACATTTTCCAGGGTTTTTCCATTCCTCAAAATGTTGTCGGCAATCTGAATCACTGTCGTCGGGACTCCGGCAATCACGTTGACGGAAAATTCATCGACAGAAGATACGATCTGGGCCGTGCCCACAGACTTTCCCAGTGGAACCTGAAGCAGGTTTAACCCGGAAAGCTCCATGGATCTCATAATAAATAAAAATGATGCGTATAGGTCGCCGGCATAAAAAATATTTGCCACCCGATCCCCGCTTTTTACAGCGCCATGGCTCATGCCCCACCCGAAAGCTCTGCAGAAGGTTTGCCACTCATCGTCTGTAAAAATTGAAAAACGCGGCTGACCGGTTGTTCCTCCGCTCTTGAAAATAATACCGCAAGGTTCCCTCTGGGTCAGCACATCGGAATCAAAGCCCCGCCCGCGGCTCCAGAAAAGGTCCTGGTCCATGACAGGAATATCGCTGATGTCAGATATTTTTTTGGGCACTCCTGTATAATATTTTTTATAGAATGGCGAATTTTCACGTGCATAATCAACAAGTTCCTGCAACGTATAAACAGACATATCACTTCCTCCTCAAATCCACTACTCTTCTGAGCTTTCCGCTTGAGGCAGTCATTATCAGTTTTTCGGTAGGAACGATTTCGACACAGAAACCAATAATCCTGTCAATGCAAACTGTTTCATGCAGATCATGATATTTTTCGAGAATCCTGTCCCTGACCTCAAGGGGAGAACGGGCAATCCTTTCAGTGACAGCGACCTTCATCTCGTCCTTCAGTCCGCTTTTCTCAAGCCTGATCTGCATCTCGCCCTGATAGCCAAACTCGGATGTCAGAATTCTTTCAAAGTTATCGTAATTGTAATAGGTTCCGCCGATGCGAAAAACATCGCCGAAACGGCCCAGAAGCTCAAAACGCGGCTCGCTTCTGCCACATAGACAGTCTCCATTGATCCATCTTCCGAGATCCCCGATTTCATACCTCTCAAGCCTCTGCCCCTTCCGGCTGAGAGAAGTAAAGATCAGTCTTCCAACCTCGTTCCCCTGGACTGGCTTGTCGTCATTGACATCCAGAATTTCAAGGTACTGCAATTCTGACGCAAGATGGTGAACAGATCCTGAGCAATGGACGCACTGATAGCCAAGCGGACCCGCATCAACACTGCCGTATGTGGCCGACCTGATCGACTCTATGCCGAACTCCTCAACAAGCCATTTTTTCTGCTGATCGTTGAAATGCTCACCACCGAAAAATATTTTTTTGACACCCCGGTATGAGGCCAGTTCGTCATGAAATTCCTCAAACAGGCGAATAATAAAAGACGGCACCCCGATAATGGTGTTCACTCTTCCTTTTACTATGCATGAAAGTACATTGCCCATATCATGATATGCCGCCATTGGAAAATGAACTGCCCTCAGATACTCGAGAATCGTGAAAAAGCTGACAAATCCCCCATAAAGATTACCTGCATAAAGGAGGTTAGCGACCCTGTCCCTCGCCGGATCAAGTCCGGCCGCGTAGAGTCCCTCAGCCGCGACCTTCATCTGCCTGTGGTAATCCTCATATGTGAACCTTGACAATTTCGCTTCGCCGCTGCTCCCACCGCTCTTGAAAAAAAGGTGGGCATCCCTGTCATCCACCTCAAGCTGCTGAAACCCTTCCTTCGTAAGAACAGGTTTCCCTTCAAGCATCAGCAGATCTTTCCTCGGAAACTCCAGTGCCATTTTTGAAATCCCTGAGAAATCCGGCCCGGGATTGAGAGATATTCTCTGAACGTACCTTTGCAGGGCATAAACACCGTCATGCGGCTCCCCATGATAACTTTCCAGCATGCCTTTTAGCCTTGTTATCCTGTTGACACCCGCAAGCATGAACCTTCTTGCCAGATCAGAATATTCCACGCTATCGCATGCAAGCCCAACGCTTTGCAGGTAACTTCGCCATTTTCGCAGGCATCCAATGATATTCCTCCTTGGCAGAGGCTTTACAAATATTGTGCGAAAAAGCGGGGAGGCCTTGAGAGCTTGATCATATTCAGCAATAACGCACCATGAATGGTCTCCGGCTGAAAAGACCTTGCCGGTTCCAAAGACCTCCTCGGCTGACGCAACCTCCCTTACGGTGGTAATCTGAGCACACTCATGCGGTCCAGGATTCATCGCCTTATATCCGCACGATATCTTTTCCATTGCATGTGACAGTCTCCCGGCAACCTCAGCTACGCATTCTTTTGAATCGGTATCAAGAAAAAGCACCTGTGGACTTGAGCATGCCTGTTGGTCAACTATGCAGATCTCATAAGCCAGTTTTTCAAGTTCAGCATCATCTTCAAAGCGGG
>JADFZC010000279.1 GCA_015232735.1 Oligoflexales bacterium
GAGAGTGTCCCGCAGGCTGTGGAATGATTATAAAGAGTAGAGAATCCAGGGCAGTGAAAGCTGAGGGCAATCAAAATGATCCAATAGGATCAGGTCGTTTATGTGCAAGGGGTCAATCAGTACTGCAAGGTCACTACGATCCCAATAGACTAAAAATGGCATTAAAAAAAATTGGAGATGGAAACAGAGTACCAATATCATATAGAGACGCAATCTCTGAAATAGGAGAGAAATTACATGAACAGGAACATAGAATCATAATTTTGTCACGGATTGAGACCGGCGCTCTTTCAGAGATCTTTGATAGTTTTTGTTCCTTAGGATCAAAGAATTCCAAGGTATTGTATTTTGAACCTATCGACTATGAATTTTTAAAAGATGCCTGTAACGAGCTTTTTGGGATTTCTATTGTCCCACATTTTGACCTCTCAAAATCTGATTTTATTTTAAGCTTTGGAGCTGAATTTTTGGGTAGCTGGATTTCGCCAATGGAGTTTGCTCGACAATTTGCCTCGGTTCATGATTATAAGGATGGAAGTATTGAATCACGATTTGTTTTTATAGGCCCCGCTTTAACTCAGACTGCAGCCAATGCGGATATCTATATTCAACTAAATCCTCATCAGATGCAGGCACTGGCAGTTTCCATTATAAAGATAATTGTTGAACAGAAGATGACAAAAAGAGATCCTTCAGTACTGATATCTGCACTGTCTCATATTGATACTGAAGAAATAATAAATGCCACTGGGCTGGATAGGATTCGCGTTTTGAAGCTTGCGAAAAGATTTGCCGTGGCAAAGTCACCTGTAGCCCTTCCGGCTGAAGATCGGATTTTAGCACTTTCAGCGATGATTTTAAATTATCTGAGTGCAAATATTGATGAAACTATTAATTTCGATCAGTCTCATGCGCTCAGTGGAACTGAATATCACAGGGAATTGGCAAGCTTATCTCAAAATCTGACAAAAAATGATGTTGTCATCATCCAAAATGCAAATCTGAAATATGTTATGGGAAAAAATTTCTCGTTGGATATGGCAGGACTTGTAATTTACATGGGATATGTTTTGGATGAGACTGCTGAGAAAGCAGATTATATTTTGCCTATCTATTCACCTCTGGAGAGCTGGGGTGAGTATTCAGCTTACAAAGGAAATTTTTCAATAATGCAACCCACTACGGCACTTTTGTATCCGCAGGGAACAATGGCCGCTGGAGATATTTTGATAGAGATAGCAAAGGCAAGCAGTAAAGATCTAAAGAGAAAAACACTAAAAATTGAAAACTTTGAGAGTTGGTTAAAGGAAAGATATAGAGATATCCATTTTGAACAAGGCGGGAGGCTTCATTTTGAAGATTTTTGGAAAAATATTCTTTCAAATGGAGGATTATGGGACAATGCAATTTCATCCGAAAAAATGAAAAAAAATGATCTCAATCTTTTTGCGCCAAAGACAAAATTATTTAAGTTTGGTAAAGAAAGCAGCGTAAAAACATCCACAATGACTCTATGGATAGTGCCTCATATCATGATGTTTGACGGAAGATTTTCTAGCAGAGGCTGGCTGTTGGAAACACCTGATCCAATCTCCGGCCTCATGTGGGGAAATGGAGCGATGGTTCATCCATTGACTGCTGAAAAGCTGGGCATGAAATTTGAAGACAAGATAAAACTGAGAACTGATACGGGAGAACTTACAACAAAACTGATAAGACTGAAAACCGATTCGGGAGAGTTAACTGTTCCAATTTTCATCACATACGATACTGCTCCGGATACCATCTCAATAGCGAGTGGTTTTGGAAGCGCTTCAAGTGTTGGAGTAAATGCATTTGTACTGGGGAAAATTGGACAAAAGGCAGTTGATATATCTTTATCAGACGGTGAAACTGGGTCTCTGATACTGGCATATACCAGTGATGATCAGCAGGAGCGCGAACTTTTAAAATGGATTAAGATTAATGATTTTACAGGAAAGACACGTGAGGTCGAGGAAATCACGCTACCGCTTCCTGAAGGCTATGATAAAAAAAAGGATATATTTACTTCTCATCATCACAAAAAATATCGCTGGGCGATGGTTGTCGATCTTCAAAGGTGCATAGGATGTGGAAGTTGTTCGGTTGCATGTTATGCAGAAAATAACATTCCTGTAAAAGGCAAATATGAATCAATCAGAAGACATACCATGGCTTGGCTTAGAATCCCTCCGTATCGGCAGAGGAAAGGTTCACATAATGTGGGTTTTCTCCCCATGGTTTGTCAGCAATGCGACAGCGCTCCCTGTGAATCGGTCTGTCCTGTTTATGCATCCGCTCATAACGAAGAGGGGCTTAATATGCAGGTTTATAACAGATGCATAGGAACCAGATATTGTGCCAATAACTGTCCATACAAAGTAAGAAGATTCAATTGGTCAGACAGTTCAATAATGAAGCCTTTGGATCAGCAGCTTAATCCCGAGGTCTCCGTAAGGGGGCGAGGCGTTATGGAAAAGTGCACTTTCTGTATTCAGCGGATAAGAGAGGGGGAGCAAAAGGCAAGGCTTCAGAAAAGGGAGCTTTTGGATGGAGAGATTCAGCCTGCCTGCGTTCAGACATGTCCTACTTCGGCACTTTCATTTGGAAACTTAATGGACGCAAAAAGTCGGGTGAGAAAGCTTTTCCTAGATGATCAACGACGTTATCAGCTTTTGAGAGAGTTGGGCACAAAGCCATCTGTAATCTACCTAAAGCGTGTTGATGCATCAGACGACACCATATGATTGGGGGATACGATGGAACAAAAAATGAGTCTTTATGAAGTCACCGATGTTGTTACAAGAACAGTTATGCCTCCAACAAAAGTTTGGTTTTTATGCGTTATATCTCTTTTTACCTTGGTAGCCTGTTTTGTCTCTGCATGGATATATCAGATATGGCAGGGTATGGGGGTTGCCGGTCTAAACCATCCCGTTTGTTGGGGGCTTTATATTGCAAGTTTTATTTTTTGGGTCGGAATTGCTCATTCTGGCACACTTATATCGGCGATCCTCTATCTTGTAAGGGCAAGCTGGCGCAAAGCGGTAGGGCGCGCAGCTGAGGCGATGACTGTATTTGCTGTCCTCACGGCGGGTCTTTTTCCACTTATACATTTGGGAAGACTCTGGGTATTTGTCTTTATCCTTCCATATCCCTCCGATAGGCAACTTTGGCCAAATTTTACAAGTCCGCTTGTCATGGACGTTGTGGCAGTTACTACATATCTCACCGTAAGTTCAATATTCTGGTATGTTGGTCTGATACCTGATCTTGCTCAGGTGGCAGATCATTTTGAAGAGGTTTTTGTCAAAGATTCATTGCGTACAAAAATATATCGAATTCTCTCTTTTGGTTGGTCTGGTTCTTCAAGCGAATGGCGACACTACGACAGATCTTACCTATTTTTTTCAGCCCTTGCTACTCCTTTGGTAATCTCTGTCCACTCTATCGTGTCATGGGACTTTGCCGTTAGTCATCTTCCAGGATGGCATACTACTCTATTTGCTCCGTATTTTGTTGCCGGGGCTATTCATTCTGGACTTGCAATGGTTTTAACTCTTGTAATACCAATGCGATCAATTTTGAAACTTAAATTGGTCATAACAGAAAAGCATTTAGAACAGCTTTCAAAAACAATTCTCGTGACCACAATGATTATCGGTTACGCTTATGTAATTGAGCCTTGGACCTCTTTTTATTCTGGGGATAGATTTGAGATAGCGTTTGCCAAGTGGAGATTCAGTGGAGAACTTTCGCTGATATATTATCTGCTTCCTCTACTAAATGTCATAATTCCATCACTGTTTTTTATTAAAAGAATACGCACAAATCTCGTAATAACTTTTATTATATCAATTATTATCAACATAGGAATGTGGCTTGAACGCTATTTTATAGTAACAGCCTCACTCAGTCACGATTTCATGCCTCACAACTGGGGGTCTTATCTTCCGCGTCCAGTAGAAATAATAATAGCTGTTGGAACTTTTGCCTGGTTTTTTATGCTGTTTTTGATTTTTACGCGATTCTTTCCTACAGTGGCACAAAATGAGATGAAGGAGGAAATGATTGAAAATGAATTAGCTGGATTTAGCATGGAACCGTTTGAAAATCTTCCACGTCAGGATAAAGCAGAAGAAAAAAATTATTTGACTCTTGTATTTGACAATCCCCGCAAAATGCTACGGGCACTTAAAACCTTGGTGGACCTTGGATATAAGGAATTAGAAGTTTTTACACCAATGAAAATAAGGGAGGTAGAGGCTATTCTAGGAAAAAATGATAGTCCTGTGAGATATGTCACGTTTTTTGGCGCCGCGATAGGATGTATAGGAGGTTTTTTTCTCCCAATTTTTTCTGCAAGTGTAAATGG
>JADFZC010000280.1 GCA_015232735.1 Oligoflexales bacterium
GGGATTTTACAGCTTAATCCTGACAAAAGTTCCGGCAGTTACTACGGAATAAAAATCCAGTGTTCCGGAGACGCTTTTGAAACAACTGTCTCAAGGGTGGGCACGATTGAAGGAAAGGTGCCTGGTTCCGGCACAACCAGCGGGACGCTGCCCGGTAATTCGGCGGGAACCGATCCTGAGGAAATTGGGATAATCAATGAGGATGGCGACCGCGGCATCGGGGGGTATCCTCCGGGGTCGGCTCCCACCGAATATCTTCAGGGTTTTGTCAGCCTGCACAATTATTATCGCAAGCAGCACAAAGCCGACCCATTCATCTGGTCCAGTGATCTGAGAAAGAGCGCCCAGTGGTGGGCGAACAACTGTCCCCAGCCCTCTGACAATAATCCTCACGAGGATGCGGACAGGAAGGGACTCGGGGAAAACATCTACTATACCTCTGACACTTCATTCAAACCTGGTGCAAAACAGGCGGTTGACAAATGGTATGGCGAACGAACCATTTATGAGCGGTTCAGCAGAAACTACTCCATAAACTATCCACTGGACGCTGCACAATTTAACGCGGACAATGCCTCTTCCTCGACACGCTACAGCCATTTTACCCAGATTGTATGGACAGATACAAAACAAATAGGGTGCGCTCTGTCCTTTTGTGCCGGTTATGCAAATCAGTATGTGATAGTCTGCCGATATTCTCCGCGCGGCAACATCTACGGAAGCTTTCAGGCCAAGGTCAAAAAGCCATAGCTTGAAACTTTATATATAGGCTTCAAGGTAAACCCAGCCCTGAAGGACGAGGTTTCCTTAAACTTGATGACGTTTTTGGAATTCGTCATTCTGAGCGTAGTGAAGAATCCCTTATTTTACAGATCCTTCGTTACACTAATGATGACGATTACCACAAATTCTTTTTCTTTAGGAGAATAGATGTTATAAATACTGGGGATTATGATGTAAAGCAGCTGAAAGGAATTTTATGAGTGATTTAAATCAATTTGTTGCAGAACTTGAGAGGGTGATAAAGATATGGCCGGAACGTGCCGTCTGGGCGATATCGCAACTTGCGATGTATACGCAGATGGATGCCTCCCAGGTGGCAAAATGGGTGTCATCAGCCCTGGGACGGGAAATGGATATTCAGGACCGGCTAACATTTGAACAGGGTGAGCAGATTCTTTCAACACTGCACGGCTACGCCGAAAGCGGTGACCGCCTTCCCTCCTTTACAAAAGAGCATTTGAAAGGTACCGAGGCTTTCGAGAATATGAGGAAAAAGCTGACCCCTTTGCTGCAATCCAGGGACTTTCGGCAGGCGTACAAGAATCTCAGCTTCTTTATGAGGCACAACGGCAGAAATCTGGCAGCGAGCGAGCGTATTGAAGGGGCGGCGGAATGTCTTAGAGTAGGTGAAAAGGCTGATATACCGGCCAGCGAACTTGCAAGCTGGCTTCAAAACGGCGTGGATGCCTCACTCGAGGATAAAACGGAGCGCGGCATCGATGACGCCATTGATCTTTTGGATGCCTATGGCCACATCTTCGCAAATAACGAAAAGAACAGCTTTTTGGAAGAGCTGTTCAAGAGGATCAGATTTGCGGCGGAACCTTACGACAAGGATCAGATTATCGATGATATCCACGAGCAGGTTTTCAGGGGTGAGGAGGAGTGATCAGTCTCCTGGGATAGTTCTTACGCTTTCAAGAAAGAAATCATAAAATCTGTCAAGATCGCGGCATCTGGAAATAATGTGGGCATTGCGCGGCCGTCCTGAGTATCCCCGGCTGTCGACTACGGTCATTCCCGTGGTATATTCGCCCCTCGTCTCTATATCCACATGATAGTATCCCGTTTGGAACAATTCAGGGTGGAGGAGGAACATCACGGCGGTGGAGTCGTTGACTGCGACAGACTGGTCAGCTGTGTTCTTTTGAAAAAACCTAACGTATTTATCGGTAATGTCATGCAGGAACAAGCCGATCTCTCCTGCGCCGGACAGATCTTCTCTGAATTTGTCTGACAATGGAATTGTTCTGGTAATGTCGAGCCCGGCCATCCATATATCCATCCCCGATTCAAACACCTTCCGTGCGGCCTCAGGATCATTATAAATGTTTGCCTCAGCAACAGGAGACATATTCCCCGCCTGGTTCATCACTCCGCCCATTATCACAAGACGCTGGATGAGCGACGGAAGTCCGGGTTCCATTTGGAGTGCAAGTGCAATATTCGTCAAAGGCCCCAGGGCAACCAGTGTCAGCTGACCCGGACTTTGCTTTGCCTTTTTAACAATGTACTCGGCGGCAGATGAATATCTCATTCCAATTTTCTTTGGAGTGTAATCCACTTTCCCTTTCCAAATGACATCTCCCAATCCGTTGTTTCCGTGAATCAGCTTTGCTATTCCTCCTGAATATTCGCGAAAAAGGGGCTTTCCGGCTCCGGCCACCACCGCGAACGGGTGCCTGACGGACAAATCCGGTCTGTCCTGTCCTGTCTTCTCAAGATAACCTGAAGCCGAAAGCAGGATGCAGGCATTATCCGAAAGCAGATTGAGATCGTCGCTGTTTCCGAATACCACTGTTATCCCCTCGATTCTTATCCTTTCGGTATTTCCAAATGCGAGAATGAGAGCCATTGCGTCATCCACTCCGGGATCGGTATCGATAAGGACTCTCTGAAGTTTTTTGCTTTCTTCAGCCCGGGATATCTTTTCCATTCCACAGAGCGGGATCACGGGAGCACTCAATATGCAAAACAGTGATATCAAAAGGATGTGCTTCATTCGAAATTCTCCTTTGAAGAACGGTGGTTTTTAATGAACACTGCCTGCAGCCTGAAAATTTAGGGTATCAGGTGAATAAATATACGCATTGTCATAATCCGCTTCAGCCTCATGTTGGAACCCTGAATCACTGATGCATGAAAGGCGAAAGGTCAATAGGTGAATATGCGCAAATGGACGGCTTTTTATTTCATGCAATTTCAAGGAGCCTGCCTGCCACCGTCTCATCTTCATCGACATCAAGTTTAGCAATTGTTTTCACAACCTGAAGATTCGATATGGCGTAAAGGAAAAAATGGATTGACGGGGTTTTTACAGCCTTGTTGAATCCCTTGTTAAAAAGCAGGTGGAAGAACCTTTTCTCGACCTCATGGGATTTTGTGTGGGTCCAGTTGTAGGACTGGTAAATCAGATTAATAAACTCGTCAAGATACTCCTGTTTTTCAATGGCGTCTGGATCGATAAGGCCGCTTTCAACAACAAGGCTCTTAAAAGTGGAAATACTTTTTTCATTCGCATGCTCAATGAGTTTTTTTCCCAGCTCCAGGTTCATGTCAGTGGGAATCTTCAGGCAGCAGCCATAGTCGATGCAGGCGACTTTGTCCGATGAAGGGAAGATATAGTTTGCAGGATGCGGGTCAAGCTGCACGTATCTGGTCTTGAAGTACAAAGCCAGGCTGACCTTCGATATGCTGAGCGCTGCAGCTTCCCTCTCCTTTTTGGTGCTTGTTTCAATAAATTGGTAAAAATTCCTGCCCTTTATATATTCCGTAACCAGGACCTTCCTGCTCGAAAGTTGACTGTAAACTTTTGGGAAAATTATGGACTCACTTCCGGAAAACTCTTTTGAAATTTGCTGGAGAATCGAGGCTTCAAAGAGAAAATCGCTTTCATTTTCCAGAACTTTGTTGAAAAGCTGAATGAGCATCCTGTAATCGATATTTGGAAAAACCCATTTCAACATGGAAAACAGGCGGCCCAGCATGGCGAGGTCCTGCCTGTTTATCCGGTCAAGGTCCGGGTACTGTATCTTGACGGCCACTTCCTCGCCGCTTAAAAGTTTCGCATAATGAACCTGCGCCACGCTTCCGACGCCGATCGGCTCTGTCCTGAATTCTGAGAATATGTCGCCGGTCTTTTTCCCGAGCTCGTTTTCCAATATGGCAATCATCGTTTTTGAACTTATGGGAGTGGATGACCAGAGAGTTGATTTGAAATTCTCTAGAGCCTCTTCGGGCAAGGTGTTGAGATTGAGAAGGAGCTGACCGAGTTTTTGCATTCCACCTTTCATCTTGCCGCCGCCGTACTGCTTAAGATAGCGGGAATAATTGATGATGATTTCCTGAAAGTCATCGCCATGTTTTTTGCCCTTGAAGAATCTGGATGCCTTGTTTATGGCGAAGGAAAGAAAGATTTTCCCTATTATTTCAGCATAAGTCAGCGTACGCTCAAGGCCGACCTTCAGGGAGCGGCTTTCACTGGTAATGCGGTTTGTATCCCCAATGGAACTCAGCTTGTCTTCAATCTCGGAAAGAAGGCCGAATAGGTAAGCGTCTGGTTCATGTCAAGGAAATCGCCGGTATATATTTC
>JADFZC010000016.1 GCA_015232735.1 Oligoflexales bacterium
ATGTCCAAGACAAAGGAGAGGCAGCCACCCGGTTTCAGAAGATGAAAGGAATTTTCAATGAACATCATTGAAAGATTGAGTTTGCCATTTTCCATATTGCGGGGGAACTGTGTGAAATGTTTTAAGTAGTATATTCTTTGCGCTTCAGAGACTTTCTTGTCGTGTCTGCCGTAAAGTGCAATAAACGGCGGATTGCCGATAACATAGTCAAAAACGCCGATCAGTTTTTTCAACGGGGAACTGCTTTTCGATGATATAAGGTCTCCTGTAAAGTCGCAATTATATGAATTGAATGCAAAGTCGATATGATCGTTAAAAAGTTCATAATAGAGGTTTGAAATATTTCTCTCTGTTGATGAGACCATGTTTGCGTCAATATCGCAGAAATATACGTTTTCTGAAAAGAAATTGCGAATCAGCTTTGGGGTGATGCCTCTTTTATGCAGCCCGAAAAGCAAATATATTAAAAAAATGCCGGTACCGCATGATGGTTCAATTATTTTTTTTGCAGTAAGATTATCGTCAGAAATCAGGTTTGAGATGATTGAGTCAAGTATTTGAAAACTTTCGGTAAGGAATACTCCCCTGCTTTTTTTTCTGGAATGTGGAAGCTTTTTTTCAAATTCCCTTTGTTCGTCAATAAGCATATTCAGCCTGCTTTTAATATTGGAATCTTTAAATGTTATCTGTTTCATTAGATAAAGTTCTCAAAAGTTAACGCATGGTGTCTTATTGCTGGAATACTGTTACTGTACAAAGTATATCGGTCTGATGCCAGCTGGCAATATCGTTTTTGGTGACAGCGGTGAATATCCTTGGATATTCACGATGAAAGGATAGGAATATGGAAGCTATTAAACAACCGTAAGGGAGTAATGAATTTCAGTAAGGCATGAATCTTTGATTGCTCTTTCGACTGCAGTCTTTCTGCCATTTGAGGTTGATGCCATATTCCCTTGAGCACCAGACAATGGAAGAGTTTGCCCGGGGATCTGTGTTGGTAATGCGAATGAATTTTTTTGTCCAGGGAACAGTGCCGTCCTGGGTACTGATTTGCCATTGGTATTGAGGGGTGCTGGAAAACTCAAGATTAATACCGTACTTTCTCTCTTTATAGTAGAGATAGCCGCCATAATCATTGGTGTTTCTTCCAGAAATGCGAATTGCTACAGGACCGCCGTTGTTGATGGGCATTCCATAGGACACATTGGGTTTGATTATCTGGATTACTGAGTTGGCACCGTTTGTGTCCCAGACCAGGTTGATCCCATATTCTCTTTTTCCGGAACGGATATATTGCAGGCCTTCCCGGTAGGCATTGAAAAGCCTGTAGGTTTCACCGGAGTAAATGGCTTCAACGAGGGAAGGGTTCCTGTCGCTTACCAAAACCCAGTCATAGGCGTCAGCCATGGTGTAGATTACACCGGCATTCAGTTGTGACGATGAATTATCGGTGTCCTTTTGTTCATTGCCGCATGCAATGGTGAATAAAAGAAAGATTGAAACTGCTGTTTTTGACAATAATTTTGTATTCATGATCATACTCCTCTGTTTTTTGGTCAAGGTACCGCCTTGATGAAATAAAGATTCACATGGATTATGAATATTGCATGGATAAATTTTATTTTTATTGTTTATTGCGGTCTTTTCTCTGGATATCTGCAGGATTGCCGGTTTGAAACAGCCTCTAGATATTTTCAAGGTTTGACAGAGATATGCCCAAAAGACGAATCTTCCTGACCCCGGCATGTGTCCTGTCCAGCAGACCCTTGGATGTTTTAAAAATTTTTTCACAGTCATATGTGGCTTCTTCCAGGGTTTTGCTGCGTGTAACCTGAATGAAGTCGCTGTATTTGACCTTAAGTGTGACAGTCCGGCCCTTGATGCCGTCCTCCCTTAAATTTTCCGCGACGGTCCTTGATAACTGTTCAAGCTTGTCCAGTATTATATTTGTGCTAAGAATATCTTCCTGATAGGTTTCCTCCCGCCCCATGGATTTGCGGATCCATGTAGGGTCCACCGGTCTGGGATCGATCCCTTTCGCTTCTTCCAGAAGCCATGTGAAATGAGAAAGACCAAGTCCGGTCATGTCGTATTCAGAAACATTCCATAAATCACTGCAATACCTTATACCCGCCGCATGGAGCTGCTTCTCGGAGACCGGGCCCACACCGAACAGGACCCTGACTGGGAGTCTTCTCATGAACTCAAGGACTTCAGCAGGCAATACGACTGTGAGTCCATCAGGTTTGTAAAAATCGGAGGCAATCTTGGCCACCAGTTTATTGGGAGCAACCCCGGCTGAGCAGGTTAGCTTCGTTTCCCTGCGGATAGTATTCTTGATCTCCCTTGCAATAGTTGAGGCATAAAGCCCTTTTTTATTTTTGGTTACATCGAGGTAGGCTTCATCCAGGGAAAGGGGCTCAACCAGATCGGTATATCTTTGGAATATTTCCCTGATCTCTGTTGAAACCTTATGATATGCCTCGAACCTGGGTTTCAGGAAAATTGCGTGGGGACACAGACGTGCTGCATGCGACGAGGGCATCGCTGACCTTATCCCATATCGTCTCGCCTCATAGCTGGCAGTACAGACAACCCCTCTTGAGTCAGGTGAGCCGCCGACAACTATCGGTTTTCCGATAAGGGATGGATTATCCCTCATTTCTATAGAAGCATAGAAGGCATCCATGTCAATGTGGATAATCTTTCGTTCCAGCAGGCTGGGATGGGTATTTTCATCTTGTATAATACGCGACATTTCAGGGATTCCCAATTTGGGCCTTGGAAAACAAGTCTAGCATATTAAACGGAAGGTATCTCTGATTTTTTGGGAAACGGCGTTTCGTTCGGGATTTTATGGACTATTTTTCTTGTCCCATAAGGGACAGGAAGTTTGTCTGTGTCAGCCCATCGAGCCTGTGCTGGACGTTGAGGTTTGGAAGCACCTTGCAGACGAACGGATTCAACTCATCATGATTGCCTTCAATAACGTAATTGGGATAAGATCTCAACGCCGTACCTGACCTTGGAGAGGATAATCCAATGAGAAAGAAGTCAACCTTGTCATTATTATTTCTTCTAGTATTCCTTCCGCAAGCCTTTGGCAACAATAACACTGAAAGGGCAAAATCTAATGACAGTCGTATAAGAACAGCGATTTTCAGGGGAAACGGCGCCTCGGGCGGATGTGTTACCGATGCTTATTCAGCTTTAAAAATAGATGGCAAAATCGATATTTCAATCATAACTGCCAATGATGTTTTGAATGGTGGACTTAAGCATCTGGATGTTATTGTTTTTCCTGGAGGCGGAGGGTCCAGGCAGTTTAGCAGCCTGGGCTCTTTCGCTGTAGAAAAGATAAGGGAGTTTGTCATTGAGGACGGCAAGGGCGTGGTCGGGCTTTGTGCAGGGGCATATATGCTTTCAAATACGCCAGATTACACTTGTTTCAGTATGTCCGGATATAAAGCTATAGATATGGAACATGATGAAAGGGGAAATGGGACGATATCATTTAAAATAAACAGCGATGGTGCGCGGGTGTTTCCAGAATTGAAGGAAAATGCCTCTTACTTTATACACTACTACGAAGGCCCCATCCTTGTCAGCAATCCGATTAGGGAGGTTGAGACAAGTGTGCTGGCATATATGACCTCTGATGTTGCTCTGAAGAATGATGCACCCAAAGGTATGACAGTCAATAAACCCTTATTTTTAAATGGAAAGGCTGGCAGGGGAAGGGTGTTTCTTTCAGTTGCCCATCCGGAAAATACACCAGGGCTGAGGTGGATGCTGCCAAGAATGGTGCGCTGGGTATCTGGCAAATCCCTGGTATCCTACTCAAAAGAAGTTGTCAGACCAAATATTTATACCGGCGAAATCCTTTTCAATAAGGAGCTGAGTGATGAAGAGGATCTTTTATTTAAGAAAGTCATGCGTGACAATGAAGAAGGGAAGATCGCATCGATAAACAGGCTGGTTGAAATAAAAAGCTGGTCGGCAAGGGACTATATCCCGGGGCTTTTGAGAGATAAAGCCCCTCAGGTGCGGATTGCCGCCGCGCGCGGGCTGGCTGAACTCGAAAGGATCGAGACAATTCCGGAAATCGAAACAATAATAAGGATTGAAAAGAATCAATCTGTAAAGAAGGAGCTTTCCAGGCATTTAGAAAGATTGAAGAGCATGGTGGGTTGTGACCTCAAATAAAATTTACTTTTCTTGATTAACTCCCGGTATCAATGATACACAAGCAATATGTTTTTGGAAAAAATCTGCGCACAGAATGGGTTTTAATATGGCTTGGAGGAGCTAATATGGTTGAATTAACCGAAGAACTAGACGGATTGGGTGAGGCGGGCCAGGAAGTATCGAAGGTGCAGCCGCAGAATCCTTGGAAAGAAATCGTTCAGCCATTTAAGGATCTTTTACATGCGCCGCGGGCTCTTTGGGGGGTGAACCTCTCATATTTCCTGGAAGGCTTTGTTTATTTTGGGATGCTTGGTTATCTGTCCATGTTCTACGTTGAGCATGTGGGTATGACGGATCAATGGGCCAGCGTTTTTGTGGGCGTGCTCACCTGGGGTATCACGTTTTCGATGTTCCTGTTTGGTGGCTTTGCTGACAAGTGGGGAATCAGGAAGGCACTGCTGAGTGCGCTTTGCCTCATGTTTTTGGGCAGGGTGGTTATTTCGCTCGGACCTGCATTGGGACTTCAGCCGCAGGGCCTCTGGTCGCCTATTCATTGCGTGACCTTGTTTGGAATCCTGTTTGTGGTTCTGGGTTATGGAATGTACATGCCTTCGGCCTATACAGCCGTCCGGCAGTTTACAACTGAAAAGACCTCCTCCATGGGTTATGCCATGCTCTATGCCCTTATGAATTTGGGCGGTTTCCTTCCATCTTTCTTTTCTCCCATCCGAAAGGCCGTGGGAATCCCCGGCGCTTATTGGGTGTATACAGGACTGACTCTGCTCGGGATTGTTTTAACTTATTTTGTTCTCTCAAAGAAGACTGTTGACAGGGCGATTGATGAAGCAAAGACCCGGCGGGAGCTTGAAGGCTCAATGGGGATAACAAATCCGGCCCCCACCAAGGCAGAGCCTGCACAGCCCTTTTCCCTGGGACGATGGCTCAGAAATCATCCGCTGGCCAATCCAAAGTTCGCTTTCTTCATCTTCGCTCTTATTCCTGTGCAGACCCTCTTTGCGCACAACTGGCTGACGCTGCCTCTGTATGTTGAGCGGGCATATCGCGGGCAATGGATCGGAGATCATTTTGAGGCTGCGGTAAATTTCAATCCCATTCTGATCTTTATTCTCGTGCCGATTGTCACAGCAGTGACCCAGCGGGCCAAGGTCTACAAGATGATGATCCTTGGTACGATGGTAATGGCTGCGCCGACTTTTCTTCTGGCGCTTGGACCATCTCTTTGGACTCTGGGCAGCTTTCTCATCCTCATGACTTTGGGTGAGGCCATGTGGCAGCCGCGCTTTCTGCAGTACGCGGCTGAAATCGCGCCGGAGGGAAGGACGGGAGCCTATATGGGCGTTGCACAGTTCCCATGGTTTTTGACCAAGGTAATCACGAGCTTTTATGCTGGCTGGTTTCTTGCGAATTTCTGCCCCGATAAGGGCCCGCAAAATACCCAGTTGATGTGGTTCATCTATGGTATGATCGCCATATCTTCGTCAATCCTGCTGATTCTGTCGAGGAATTGGCTGGGCAGAAACTTCAAGGCGAAGCTGAGCTCTCAGGGATGATGGATGGCGTCAGCGATCGGATGAACTATCACAGACTTGCTATTAAGCTTTGGTACGAATTCAAGATTCTTAAAGTCACCAACGTCGTATTCACTTAATATACTATCCATATACTGATCAATCCAGTCATTGAAGTTTTTTTCAGAAAATCTGCAGTTCAATGCAATATTGTTCGAACTGCCGTTATCTATTTTGCATTCAGTTCAATTTAAAAATTTTAGAGAGGATAAAATATGAAAATTATCACAATTTCTCTATCGTTTTATTTGATTGGCCTTGTCGCAACAGATTTGCATGCTGAAGGCAGTTGTACCTATCCATCGAATACTGTTGAAAATGAATTATTTACTTATATAAATAACCAAAGAACGAACAAGATGATATGTGATTTGGGTGCCTGGTGGACTGCCTATTACCATAACAAAGATATGTGTGATAATAACTTTTTCAGCCATGTTGGTTCAGATGGAAAAAGATTGGGGGAACGACTGACCAGACAAGGTGTTACCTATACGATGGCGGCTGAAAATATTTATATGGGAAGTGGTACCAGTGTCAGTGGTTATGATGTCTACACTTCCTGGTATAACAGCAAGGAGGGGCATAGAGAAAACATGTTCAATAGTAATTATGGCAGGGTTGGGATTAGTGTTTACAGATGTTCCAATTCTGACAGGACATATGCGACAGCTGTATTTGTTAACCCTTTAAATAATGACGGTGGAGGAAATGGTGAAGACACCTATGCTGCTATTGCTTTGTCGACATCTACGCGGGATTGGGGGACTGCATGGAAATTTACCACTCAGTCATCCGCAACGGAAAATGCACTGAAAGCATGTTCAAGAGGTCCAAATAACGCAAGCGACTGCAAGTTGATAACTGCTGTTAAAAATTCCTGCGCTGCACTCGCCATGGGTTATAATGCTTACGGATGGTCTAACCATGACAATCTTCAAACAGCCGAGGCCAATGCCGTATCTTACTGCAATCAGAAAACCACTAGTTGTGCCATCGCGACAAAGGTATGCTCCAATGGTTCTCATCAAAATGGAGTCAACGGGAATATTATTGCTGAGGAGGATAATACCTCTTATTCAACAGATATTCACATTTTCAGGGATGAACCGCTTAACGATTGAATTTTAGAGCCACCAGAGGTGGCTCTAAATTGACATTTCCTTCAATCCCTGAATGAGTCTCCTTACAGAGGAATCGGTTTCCCTGCTAAGAATCGTCTGCAACAAATTTTGAACAATATGCTTGCGCAATCCCGCCCATTTATGGGGTGATCAAGCAAGCATGAGCAAGCTGAGCGCAGCGGAAGGTGAGTAACCAATCTCATGATTTATGTTTTTTTCCTAAAAGAGCATTAGATTTTTTTATATTTTTTGGGTCCAATTCATAGGTAAGAGGTAAAGCTTATGGATTTAGAATAAGGGTTTTAAGAACAGGAACGACGACTGTGATGTCTCAGATATTCAACTCCACTTTGGTCCCACATACCTGGACCCAGCAAGTTCAAAAATCTTTAATCTAAAAATTTGAATGAGTCAAGCCCATCCATGGTAATTCGTCCAGAAAGCCTGTAACTCTTTTGGCATAAACTTGTTTCGTCCGCCAGCTCCACCATGAGGTTTTGCGGGCTTTAATAGCGATTCTCGCCACCGATAAACAGCACGTCGGTTAATTTCCAAAGTCGTTCTCTGCTTGAAGATCCATCTTTTCTTGAGCGATACCGCTTCCGGACTTTCTTCCTCGTTTCATTTGCTTTAATTCTTCGATTCCTGCCTGACGGAACCTGGCTTTCCGGCGGTAAAAGAGGTTTGGGGCAATCCCCTCTTTGCGACAAAGTTCGGCGGTATTGCCTTTTCTCTCGGCTTCGAAGATAAGCTCTGCGATCATCTCCGGGCTTCGACGTATTCTTTTCTTCTTTTGTTTTTGTAGGTCTGCTTTCATCATAATGGTTTCCTTTACTTGACATATGTCCTCCGTGTCCAGAGGCAAGGAAACCATGCTAAAAAATTCAGGATGTTAGGTCTGAACTGACATAAAAACCTATCTTATATTTTGATGGAGTTTGTGTCGAACGAGCCCGGACAGCACAGTATCTCGGAACGATTGAAAAATTGATTGAGATGGCGGAAGGAGGTGGCCGCGAAGAGGTGAGGCAAATAGATTGCGTTGATGAGGGGGGTGTATCTGTTCTTTGTAAAATCGCTGATGAGTTGGGTGTCAAGGATATTATCGACTCGATTTACCCTAAGCGTAAACAAGGGATGACTGTCGGTGACAATGTTCTCATCGCGGCGTTAAATAGGGCATTGGCCGCTACATCAAAATCAGAAATGAAAGAATGGGTGGACTCTACCGCTTTACATCTCTATTTACCGATGGATGGAAAAAAACTCGAATCTCAAAATTTTTGGGATCATTTCAATAAAATTAGTGCGGAACAAGTAGAAAAAATCAGTGATACCATTGCAAGGAAAGTTGCAGAACTTGAAAAAATCGATCTCGATTGTCTCATCTATGACACCACCAATTATTTCAATTATTGGGACGTGACGACACCATCTGAACTGGCAAAGATGACGAAATCCAAAAGCGGCAAAGATCATCTTAGACATATCGGACTTGCTGCAACCTTGGATAGGCAGTGGGGAGTTCCCTTATTTTATCGATTGTATCCAGCTAACGACTATGACTCAAAAGTCTTCAGCAACTTGATTGACGACCTTTTTAAGCAGATTAATCATGTCAAAACTGATAAAAAAAGCGTTACTCTCGTCATTGACAAAGGCAATAACTCTGAAGAACTTATTCAAAAACTCGATAAGAGCCGATACCATTTCCTAGGAACCCGCAGCCCTTATCATCATAAGGATCTTTGTCGGATCAGCCTCGATGAATATTCAGACATTGAGCTCAATGAAACCAAAAAAGTCCAGACTTATGAAGCCAGGAGTGAACTCTATGGCCAAATTAGGCGCATCATTCTCGTTTTAAATAACGCTACATATCAACGTCAGCTTCATCGAATGGATCGTCATATTGAGCAGGCTAAAACGGAACTGTCATTTTTCAAACGCAAAGCCAAAGGTGCTTACGGCCGTTCGACTATAGAATCTATTGAACGCCAAGCAGATGAAATCCTGCAACATCCCATTGCATTTGCCCCAACCTTGGCAAAAATATGGACAATTCTTAAAAAAGCATGTTAATTTAAGATATTGCACTAATACATCGGCACAGGTAAGCTATCTTTATCAATAGTTGTCATTGGAGCATAATATGAAATACAGTGCAGAAGAGATTCTAAGTAGCGGATCGTCATACTTTCCAACACTGGCCGATGAATTTTACAGTTTCAGCAAACGCTGGATGCCTGATAAAAAATACTATGGTGTATTTGCCGATGAGCCAATTGTCGAAGGCAGCGTTATCGCCAGGGGGGGCGGCAAACTGGTTGGTTTCGATCATATCTCTGAAAAGGAGATGAATTTTTCTGTTCTGATGGGTGAAGGCATTTATGCAGTCCCAATTGACATGAACAACTTGGAAACCTTTTGGTTTGTCAATCATTCCTGCTCACCGAATGTGGCAAGGATAGGCGGTCTCATATTCGTAGCCAAAAAAGCAATACAGGCAGGAGATGAAATAACAATAGACTATGCTCCTCTTGCAGCTTCAATCTCTGAAAAGGAAAAATGGTCTATGGAATGCAATTGCGCAAGCGAAAATTGCAGGCGGATCATCTCATCAGAGGATTGGAAAAATCCCTCTCTGGTATCCAGACTCTGGCCGGAATGGCTTCCCTTTATTCAAAAACTCATTGTCAATAACTCTCATATCGGGTGAAAAAGAAATATGAAATTGATACTGGCTATTTTGTATATTCTTATGCCGACTGTACTCGCATCAAAACTGATGTTGGACAACTATTTCATTACAGGTCATCATGCCCATTTGTCCGAGTTGGGGATAGTTCTGGTTTTCTTCTATGCCCTCCTAAAAGAATCCTGTGAGAACAGGTCCGAGAACATTATCATGGCAATTTCGTTTTTAGGCCTTTTGTTTGCGGATCTGGTATATACATTCACCGTTATGCTGCCAAACAGGGAGAGCCTGTTGATCGTCCAGGTAAGCAATTTCGGATATACTGTTTTAATGCTGGGACAGACCATATTGGTATTGAGAGACATACTATTCTTTCACTTTCGAAAGGAACCATGGTCTCTGGCAATAATCGTCCTTTTAGCTGTAGCCTTCAATATCCTGAACATGAAATATATTACCATGCCCATTATAGAAAAAGGTGGTTTTGCGACTACTTTTCAGATAGCACATGACATCTTTTACTCATTCCTTTCAAGCGTGATTTGCGCTGTTTTCATCCCCTATGTTTTCCGCAGTGTAAATTTTCACTCCATGTCATATGGATTGATGTTTCTTTTGATGTGCATGTCGGATTTTGCAATCAGAATGCAAACCGCATCCGCCAAAAGCGAGCAGATCCTGTACGGTTTTGAGCATGGATGGGAAATAGGAGTGGCTTCAATATTCATGCTGGTTCTCTGGAAAAGAAAGGCACCCGGTTTTAAGTCAACCGATATTGCTCCTCTGAGAAGTCTTCGTGCAATGCTAGCGCTTGCAATAGCGGCAAGCCTTTTCATCTCATTGGTATTAATGTTCATTGTCAGGCTCTTTCAATTGCGTGATGCCTACAACCTAACAAATTTTTTATTGATCATTCTAGCAACGGTCCTGTGGTCAAATGCCATTGCTCTTTACTTTTCACTCAGCGTAACCAATATAAGCAGTCTGGTAGACGAGCCCCTTAAAAAAATCACTGAAGCTCTAAGCCCAGAGTTGGCAGATCATCGTTTTCCCTATGTGTCCCATACGACGAAAATTGAAGAGATAGACTCAGTTATCAACAAATATAACATAGTTGCAAAAAAAGCAAACCAGCTGATTGAGGAGGTGATAGAAAAATCACGCCTTGCAGCAATATCCAGAACAACCCAGATGCTGGCACATGATGTACGAAAACCATTTTCCATAATAAAACTTGGCCTTGATCAGCTCTGCGAGGCAAAGGACATGATGAGTATCAGAAACATATTGAAAATTTTTATTCCGGAAATAGATAAATCGTTGAGATCAGTTCAGGGGATGATCAACGACATCATGGAGGTCGGACGCGCTGCCGCCCCAAAAATGGAAAATGTGGCAATTGAATCCATTCTGGAATCCACTTTGTCTGATCTTTGCAGGGTTTATGAAAATACTGACATACAAATCAATTATGAATTTGCGCATAAACATATGCTGAACGTAGATTCACTGAAGATGTCAAGGGTATTTGCAAATATTATTGGGAACGCATTTCAAGCTATGAATTATTCCGGAAGTCTATGGATAAGAACAACAGAGGAAGAAGGAATGATGACTGTCTGCATCGGAAACAGCGGATCTTTCATAAGCGAAGATGACATGCATGACCTTTTTGAAGCGTTTTTTACCAAGAACAAGCATGGCGGAACTGGTCTAGGGCTTGCTATTGCACACAAAATTATAACGAGTCACGGAGGAAGAATCTGGTGTGAATCATCCAGTGAAAAACGGACTGTTGAGTTTTTCTTCACTCTGCCGACAGACATCACCCAGCAGAACAGGACGACATCCATATTGTTTAAAAACACCAAAGACATTCGAGAGGAAATAAATATTTCAACCTTATCATTTCCGCAGGGCGAAGATGCCGTATTCAACGTCATCGACCATACGATCTATGAAAAAACCATTCAAAAACATAGTCAAGAGCTTGGCAGAAAGATAAAAATTGCCATTATCGATGATGAGGCTGTATACAGGAATTCATTAAAGGAACTCATCGAAAAAAACGATAATGTAAAAAATTATGTTGAGTCGAGATTCTTTTCCTCATCATCTTCTCTTCTGGAGGCATTTTCGTCGGAATCTTTCGATTTTCTCATCTGCGATATCGATCTCGGCCCCGATTCGCTCGATGGCTACGAAATTTTAAGGAGAATAAGGATTAAGGGGCATAAGACAATCATTTGTGTACATTCGAATAGATCTCTTCCTGAGGACTATACGATGTCC
Organism: Oligoflexales bacterium; assembly: GCA_015232735.1. The sequence goes on from JADFZC010000016.1 coordinate 11,895, forward strand.
ATAGAGCTCGGTGCACAATCCTTCCTTACCAAACCGATGACATATCTCCATTTTTTGAAGTTTATAAGCAGTACCCTTCCGATTTAGATACGAAAGTACAAATTGTTAAACATAATATTTTTCCCCGCAAGGCCTTCTTTAAATAGGTTAATCACTTCCAAAGTGATACATGATAATTCTTTTACCGATTATCATGTATCATTGTGGAAGGATTGAACCTTAAAGGGAAAACCTTGCTGATAAATAACATTATGTATATTAATCGATTCTTTTGAATCAAAAGAAAAGGTAATTTTATGAAATTTAAAAATGCGGCAGGAGTGAGCGGGATATTAATACCCTGCTTAAACGGGAGAGAATTTTATTTCAGAGTCTATGAAAAAGATGAAAATAGGGAGTATGTTGGAGAGGAAAAGTTCACAGATTACAAAATGTATCAATTTCCCTCAAGGACTTTAGTAATGCTAATCTTAGCCCGTAGATTTTTAATTTTTGTTCGTAAGACAAGTTTGAACATCTGCGTCGCATGACCGAGTCTCCGTGAATTTTTCTTTTCATTTCAGTGGATTCCTAATTTTAGGTTGTAGCGTAAGGCAAATATGGGGGATTATACTGTGAGAAGAGGAATAACTGCACCGTCTACGGTGATGAAAAAGCCGACCTCTAAGGATGACCTATCAGCTTAACCATTTCGATTATATTCAAATACTTCTCTTTATCAATTTTCAAGCGATCTTTCTTTTCGACTTCCAGTGAAAATCCAAATCTTTTGTACAGTTTGAATGCCGGATTATCCTGAATGACAGATAGCTCCATCCTTCTTATGTTGTTGGCAACTGCCCATTTTTCAGCTTCTAAAAGCAACCTTGAACCTATACCTTTACCACGGTACTGCTTTGATACTGACATTGAAAGCTCACAATTGTGGCTAAGCTGCTGATGCATTTGTTTTCGTATCGTACACATCCCCGTTAATACCCCATCATCTTCTGAAACCAGCATAATGCTACTTATGCCATCAAAGGTCTTCAAAAACTCTTTTTGCATCTCGAGTGTTGGAACAGGATTTTGAAGAATATAAGGCAACTTTTCCGCAAGCAGATTTTCATACATGGTTCGAAGTATTTCTGCATCGTTTAGGTTTGCGGGTCTTATTATCATTTTTATTTCTCCATATTATTTTCGTAAAAAGTCAGACCCAAATCATTCCACGCTTGTGATTGCTTTTGACCATACCAATTCTGCCGCATAGAGAGGGATTCTGATAATCCTGTCAGAAATGAAAAAGTTTTCTTCTGACAGTTTAATCCCTCTTTTTATTTTTTTCTCATCCAAAAAAATATGAAGGCTTTTCATTTTGCCTCCACTGCCCGATTTGACTTCGAGAGGAATCATTGCACCATCTACAGCGATGACAAAATCGACCTCGGCACTGCTTCCGCGAGCTTCCCTATGCCAGTAGAAGATATCAGGCCTTGTGTGCGAAGGGCTTCCTTTGACAAGTTCACAGCACACGAAAATTTCAGCGAGAGCACCTTTATTGATAATATTCTGGAAATCCATAAGGACATATTTTGAAAGATCAAGGCCGAGGATCCTCTGCATGATTCCGACATCAAACATAGCCATTTTGAATAGATTTGGAGTTATCTGAGCGCCAAGAGGAACTCCTCCCGCAGATGTATGGCAGATTTTATAGGTCAGTCCGGCCTTTATTAAAAGCTCAAGGGCAATCTTGTAGGTCGATGAACGTTCGTCAGAGATACTAGCATACTTAAATTTTCCACCGGCCTGAAAGGCGATCGAGCGAAACACTTCGGTTAATCGATCGATGGGCGGATTTTTTTTATATTTGGCGAAATCATCGAAGTAGGTAAGAAGAAGGCCATCGATGATCTTTTGGCAATCAAGGAGCCCCTTCCCTTCAATATAGCTCTTTACAACCTCAGGCAATCCGCCGATTAACAGGTAGGTTTTTAGAAGCTCCAGCAGCTTCAAATGAATAACATCCGAGAGAGGATTTTTAAAGGAGGCCTCGTGAATAGCCCTGACAAGGTCAGGGGAATCATGGGCCATAAGAAACTCGTGAAAACTCATCGGATACATGAAAAGCGACTCAATTCGTCCAACCCCATAGGATGGGATTTCAGAGAGAGCAAATTCCAAAAGAGATCCTGCGGCAATCAAATGCAGTTCAGGCATCTTTTCGTAGAAAAACCGAAGAGATCTGATGGCCTCGGGACAAGCTTGGAGCTCATCAAAAAAAAGGAGTGTTGAACCCGGTTTGATCTGCGAACCGAAATAGAGAGAGAGCTGTTCAATGATTTTTTGAGGGGTGAGGGAGTCCTGAAAGAATTTTTTGATACTCGAATGTTCCTCAAAATTCACTTCTACAAAATTGGCAAAACGGCGGCCGAACTCCCGAACAGAATAGGTCTTCCCTACTTGTCTTGCGCCTCTCAAAAGAAGGGGTTTTCGTTTGGAATTTGTCCGCCAATTTTCAAGTTTGGTATTTATAATTCTTTCCATTTGATAATATTACCATATTTATAAGTCATATGCAAAAATCGAGGTTATGATTATAGTTATACAAGCACAAATCAAGGATAATGATACTTAATTGTACGTAAATATCAAGGTTGTTTGACTAAGAATTGTGCTAAAATCGAGGAAACTCTAATTTTGTTAGGGAAAATAATGAGTTAATTGCTTTGATGTATATAATGCTGCGTATTGACTCTGAATTTTTCTCTTAAGTTAAGGGATCTCTTATTTTAGGATATGGCGTTATCCCAAAATATAAAATTTCTTATTTTAGCCTAAATCCGAAAGATCGCATTTATAAAAATGACCGAATAATGGAAATATCAACAGAAATGAGAATTTTTCTCACTCACCCAAATTAACAAATTATCCACAAACTGCGGCATAACCTGCCTACAAAAGCGATCAAAAAACATACTCCGAAAATGTACAAAAAATGGCTTTTTCACCGAGAGAAATGTTGGTTAGAAATTGCCTATCTGAGTGATCGATTTTGCAGTGAATGCTGAACAGAAGGGAAGCAAATGATGGGGAGGTCTATACAGCTCGCAGCCAGGGAGATTTTTTGCGCAGTTTTAATCTATACAATTGCAAACAGTTAAATCACTCCCTCATCGATATGTGCTATCAGTTGCGGCGTTCGCTTTTACCTAGGCAGGAACGAATCATCATCGACTTTGATTCGACAAGCCATGAACAACATGGAAAGAAGATGGAAGGTGTGGCGCATAACTACAAAGGAATATGGGGTCTCGATAGCATTAACGCATTTGACGAATATGGCCTCCAGTATTGGCATGACGTTCGTCCGGGCAACACATATACCTCTAATGGAGTAACGGAGATCATCCATGAAATATTTAATCGAATGCCCAAGACAAAAGCATATAAGCATGTTAAACGCTATGCCAGAGCCGATAGCGGATTTTGCAACTCTGATTTTTTTGGTGCTTGCGGTATCAAAGAGGTCAATTTTGTTGTAGCAATGAAGGAGAATATATATGGCCCTTTGATAAAAAATGTAAAAAATTGGTATGCCCAAAATCCAAACAAAAAAACCGCATCCGATTTCGTGATTGTAGAGAGTGTGAAATTGGCGAGACCATTTATAAGCCAGGAAATAGTAATAGAATCTTGCGAGTGGTTATGATACGGGCCGTAAAAGAAGAATCGAAACGGGCTTTGTTTAAATTAGAAAGTGATTATGACTATCATGCTTTTGTAACAAGCATCGGCGCATATGAGATGAGTGGGGCTGCGGTGATAGAATTCTATCGTGGCCGGGGTAACGCAGAAAATTTTTTGAAAGAAATAAAAAATGGACTCGATCTTCATCACTACCCATGCCAACAACTCACTGCAAATAAGGCATATGGGCTTATAGGTGCAATTTCGTATAATTTAATGCGATTTATATCGCTTCTCGACAACATTAAAAAACCAAAGTTTGCCAAGGCTATTCGATTTCATTTTGTACACTTGCCGATGCAAGTACTACGCCATGCACGACAAGTGATTTTTCGATATGGAGAACATCATTACAATGGGAATGTGAAATCTTTTTCCCTCAAATCAACATCAACCCTCTATAATATTTGCTCTTCGAGGATTTTTTCAAAATCACCCGTTTGAAAAAGTTATCCACAGGTTTTATACGAGTACTCACTTCGATAATGGAAAAATTTAGATTGCAAAAGAAAAAGGAGCCACTAAAGTTCTTTCTGCAAAAAAAAACCCTTTAGTATGAAAGGCTCCTCAGGTGAATATCCATATCAAATCCGAAAAGACCGATAAACATCTTTCTTCACTTGGGGGGCTGACATTATTTGCAAAGTTCTGGTCCACATTAAAAATGCCAGCAATGATTAGTAATTTTTTGCCTCAAGTACGCCATAGCCTCAAAAAATTTGAAGACCTCTCCCTTGGTTTTGCAGCCGGTGCAGAGTGCCTTGATGATATCTCAACCTTGGCTCTCGATGAGGGGTTTAGAGCTGTGTGCGATGAGAAAGTCTACACAGCGAAAAGCTATGGGGATTATCTTCGTGAATTTACCGAGCCTCAAATCGACGAGGGTAACCGCGCATTAGCCAGAAGTGCCTTTATGCAACGAGCCAAGATCGATAAGAAAATGACTTCCATGACCTTTGACTTTGATTCAACTTTTAACGAGCAGTATGCCGAGAAAATGGAGGGGGTTTGCTTTTCCGGAGAAAAGAAGGCGACGGGTCTGACAACGATGTATGTTTTTGACGAGCTGGGATTTCAGTACTATGGCGATGTGCGTCCAGGAAACACCCATACGTCCCATTCAATAGCCAAAATCATCCATATGGTGTTATCCCAAATGCCCACAGAAGGCACTTACAAAGCTGAGGAAGTCTATCTTCCCTGGCTTAAAAGTCCCTATAAGAAAAAGATCCATCTCTACGCTCGCGCCGATGCCGGCTACAGCAATAGTGAATTCATGAATGGCTGCTTTGCTAAAAACATGGGCTTTGTCGTGCGGCTTAAAGAGGATATGTTAACTCCAAAATTAAAAAATATTACAAACTGGAAAGATACTAAAAAGCGTTTAAAACCGATCAAACGCCGCGATGGACGAACTGATTATGTGGATAAATCCATACGGTTCTACGACGGGCGGCGGGCAGAAATCGGATCAACAATTTACCGTAATGAAAATATGGTTCATGCAACCCGGCTTATTTGTATCCGCGCTAAAAAACCTGGTTCTTTAGGCCTCAAAGCAGAGGATTATGATTATTACGCCTGGTTGACCAATATTGGCGAACACGAGATGAATAATGAAAAAATTATCTTTTTCTATAGGGCTCGAGGCCAGGCGGAAAATTACATAAAATCCTTAAAATATGGCTACGACATGCACCATTATCCCTGCCTCAAACTGGACGCCAACAGGGCTTATTGCCTCATTGCTGGATTTTCATACAATGTGCTTCGGTTCATCGCTTTGCAGGATAATCCTAGCAAACCTCATTATGCCAAGGTGCTTCGGAACAAATTAATCAACTTGCCCTGCCAGGTAGTCCGACGGTCAGGACAAGTTTTTTTTAAATTTATGGAAACTCATTTGATGGAGGTGGAACGATTCTTAATAAAGCTAAAAAACCTGCAGTATGGTTACACATAACAAAGGGAGTCTGTAGCTGCAACGGACGCTGTTTGACAACTTCATACTTGTTATGGCCATCTCAGACTATTTCTCCAAAATGAAGATGGTTATGCCCCCCGTGTGCCTTCCGGTGTCGTAAAGCCGGTTTTGGCCCCTGCATATAGAGGAATCGGTCTGGAAGCTCGAAAAAAACTGACCGGGTTAGGAGGTAAAGCTTATGGATTTGGACATACAAGTGCCCTCTTGCTGACGCCGTTTGCTGAAAAATTTCGCAAATTCCGTCA
>JADFZC010000017.1 GCA_015232735.1 Oligoflexales bacterium
TAAATGAGGATCGCCCGACGACGATTAACGAAGAGTCAGACCTTTTCGGCTAGGGCCGAGCTCGTGTAGTAGCAGGTTTAATTGAGGAAGTGTGATGTTGGGATACTGAGAGTAGAAGAAAAAACCGAAGCCCATGTATCAAAGTTAAGAAGACGCCATGATCTGGATAAAATGCAGCAATGGCTGGTTAAAAATTTAAGTCAAAAATTGATGCAATTTTGTCATGTTTATGACAATCTACAGATCATATTTATTATTGGCTGGATATCGGAAAACCGGACGATTTGAGAAGGGCTAGTGAATCCTATCATGAGAATTTTGGTTGAGGACTGATTTGGATGAAGTCAGTGAAAAAGTATCCGGCGGTTGAATATGCTAGAATCATGGCCGGTTTGCCGGTGCTGGCCGTAAAGCGTGCTGTAGGGGTTTTTCTTGGGAAACCTGCGACACTTACGGTACCTTTGTTTCATGATATCCCCTTGGGTGAGAGGGATAAGTTTGAATCCCTGATTGAGTATTTGCACAGCAACTATCAAATTATTTTCCCTGAGCAGCTGGATCAGCTTCGATCGGGAGGGCTTTCGGAGAGTAGAGGCAGCAGATACTGTCTCATTACTTTTGACGACGGATTTTCCTCTGATTACGGGATTGTCTTGAATGTCCTTAAGAAATACGGGATAAAGGCGCTCTTTTTTATCTGCCCCGGGATAATTGAGAAAAGGGCAAGTGAGCAGGGTCTCTTAATAAAGGAGAATATTGGAAATCCCCGGGAGGGGCTTTCCCTGATGAGCTGGGGGCAGCTGGCTGAACTGCTTGGAAAAGGACATGCTGTCGGATGCCACACATCCTTTCATAGGAGGCTGACGGATGAAAACCTCTGCCATTTCCAAGAAGAGATTGTGGGTGCAAAGGCTCTCATCAAAGAAAGGCTGGGCGTGGACACAAGATGGTTCGCTTATCCCTTCGGGGATGCGGGCAGTATCTGCAGGGACGCGGTATCTTTAATAAGAAATCATTATGATTACTGTTTTAGCGGTGTTAGGGGTATCAATACGGAAATTGGCAGGGGGAGCATGTTTTTCAGGCAGTCGATCGATTTGGGAAGAAGTCTTTATTCCCAAAAACTTTTCCTTCAGGGGGCGTTTGATCCATTGTATAAAGGGCCGCGCAGGAAGCTTAAAGCCCTGGATTTGGATTTTTAGAAAAAATAAATAAAAAATGGAACCAATATCATATGATAGCTTTACATGAACCCGTTTTTGATGAAAGTGACGAGGCATATGTATTAAGGGCGCTAAGGGACGGATGGGTGTCGACAGGCGGTCCTTTTGTCTCAATGTTTGAAGAGGCATTTGCGAAATATGTTGGAGCAAGATATGCGGTTTCAGTCTGTAATGGCACTATAGGACTTCATCTTTCGCTTGAAATACTCAAGAGGCGCCATGGTGTTTCAGGGGATTTTTATGTGATTGTCCCTACCCTTTCCTTCATAGCCACGGCTAATGCTGTCGTTCATTCGGGCGGCATTCCTATTTTTATTGATTGTGATGAAGATTCCATAAATATTTCACCGTCAAAAATTGAAGAGACCCTTTCCCGAGATTTTACAGTTATGAAGTCCGCTCTTCCTTTGTCAAGAAAAAACGGCAAACCACTTTTGGCCGTTATGCCGGCACATATAATGGGGTGGACCACCGACATGAACCGGGTTGCATCGATCTGCAGGTCGTGGTCATTGCCCATAATTGAGGATGCCGCCGAGGCGCTTGGATCTTTTTATGACGGGAAAATCCATGTAGGTAGACACGGTGCGGCTTCAATTTTCAGTTTTAACGGCAATAAGATACTTACTACCGGCGCTGGCGGGATGATTGTTACGAATGACGAGGAGTTTGCAAGGAAGGCAAAGCATCTTGGGACTACCGCCAAGGTCGATACGCTTCGTTTTATCCATGACGAGGTGGGATATAACTACAGGCTAGCCAATCTTCTTGCCGGTCTGGGGCTTTCCCAGCTTGAAAAACTGGAACAGAGGCTTTGCCAGAAGAGAGCCATTTCTGAGAAATATAGAGAGGGTTTTTCGGATACCTCTTCTCTGACCGTTTATTCAGATCGGCATAATATCTCCAACCAGTGGCTGACGAATATCGTCTGCGCCCATTATGAGCTTAAAGAAAAGATATTGAAAACCCTTATCGAAGGGGGGGTGGGAGCGCGTCCTCTATGGGCACCATTTCACAGGCAGCCTGCATATTCCGGAATCGAGGGTATTTTGGGAGAATATCCTAATGCGGACCGGTTCTGGGAAAGGACGATAAGCCTTCCGTCAAGTGCGCATTTGACGGACGGGGAGATTTTTCGTATCGTAGGCCTTGTAAAATCTGTGGTTTGATTTTTTTGTTAACTCAAATGGTTAATAGCGTGGGTGGAGAATCTTGATTTTGTTGAAAAGAGATCTTGGTAAAGTTTATGTGACGGGGGCGGACGGGTTTATAGGAAGCCATCTTGTGGAGGCTCTTGTGGAACGGGGCGTTGAAGTTACGGCCCTTTGCATTTATAACTCGTTCGGTTCGTATGGCTGGCTTGATCCCTATGCTGACAATTGTCCGAAAAATCTGAAACTTATTTTCGGAGATGTCAGGGATCCCTTCTTTCTTGAATCGACGATCAGGGGACACGACACTGTTTTTCATCTGGCATCCCTTATCGCGATTCCGTTTTCCTATCAGGCGCCCCAGAGCTATTTTGAAACCAACGCCATGGGTACCCTGGGTGTGGCTGAGGCGTGCAGGAAAAATGGCGTTAAAAGACTTCTTCATACTTCGACAAGCGAGGTATACGGGACTGCGCGGTTTGTCCCAATAACGGAAGACCACCCGCTTCAGGGGCAGTCACCCTATTCGGCAAGCAAAATTGCGGCTGATAAGATTATTGAATCATATTTCAGATCATTTGAACTTCCATTCATTACTGTAAGACCGTTTAATACCTATGGACCAAGGCAGAGCCTCAGGGCGGTCATACCCACGGTTATTTCACAGATTATGTCGGAAAGAAGGGAGATACATCTAGGGGCCACCTCTCCTACCAGGGATTTTAATTTTGTCTCTGATACGGTTGATGCATTCATAGCCATCGCAGAGTCGGATGATGAGAAGCTCCCTGGCGAGACTTTCAATGTGGGGAGCGGAAGGGAAATCTCCATTGGTGATTTTGTGACGCTTGCCGCAAGAAGCCTTGGGAAGCAGGTCAGCGTTTTCACGGAAAACGAGAGGCTAAGGCCCGAAAAGAGCGAAGTCGAAAGACTTCTTGCAGATGCGGGCAAGCTGATTAAGGTTACCGGATGGCGTCCCAGGGTGTCTCTTGAGGAGGGAATCCTGCGGGTTTCTGAATGGATAAAGGAAAACCCGAAATTGTATGAACGGTCGAAGATATATGTCAGATAAATCAAAACAAATATCCGCTCAACAGAATATGCTCAATTTTAATGGAAGTGTCCCTATAGCAGTATTTCTGATGCTTTCGCCTGTCAGAAAGAGCGATCTTGCAAGGTATGGCATAAGTGAATTTGCAGGTAAGGGATTTGAAATCTGCATTTTTGATCTTGGGACAGTTTTTTTTAACCGGAAAATAGAGATACAGGCGGATCAGCTCGATCACTCCTTCCGAACCTATTTTTTTTCTTCAATAAGTGAAGCAATAACTCAGCTCAGATACTTTAAGCAGCCGATATGTATTGTATCCTATACACCGGATTCAAAAAGGGTAAGACCTCTTTACCTGGAAATATCAAAACTTGATATTCCGTATATCTGCCCTCATATCGGGGTTCTTCCATGTTATTCCCATATAGGAAATCTTATTTCGCTAAGACAGTCTTACGCTGAAATTGCCAGCGAGCTGTCCAATAAAATCAGGCTAAGGCTTAACCGTTTTGTCAAGGATTATAGGGATTTGATGTTAATTAAGCTGCTGGGGTACAGGCCTCCCTCGATTTTTTTTCTCGCGAGCGAGGATGAGACTTTCCCTCATACTTTAAAGCCTTTTGGTGCGAAGAGGGTTTATTCCCATTTTATAGACCTTGATTTTCTGGAAAATGCAAAAGATGCCTGCTCGCTGGGAATCAGCGGGGACTACATTGTCTTCCTGGATCAATATCTGCCGTATCATTCGGATTTGAAGCAGGCTGGATGCGAGATCGATGCAGACAGATATTCCACTGATATGAAACGTTTTTTTGATCGGATTGAAGATCATTTCGGTTGTGAGATTGTAATTGCCGCGCATCCAAAATCCATTTATGAAGACAAAGCCGGATTTTTGGGAGATCGAAAAATTATTAGGGATAAGATGCAGTCCCTTGTGAAGGGCTCAAAGTTGGTGATTACCCACTACAGCACAGGTGTGGGGCTGGGGATTTATTTGCGAAAACCGATTATGCTTCTGACCTCGAACCAGCTTGACAGCGCGAAGATTGGAAGAGTCACTGTCGGTCTTTGGGCAAGAAGGATTGCCTCATGGCTGCAAAAAAAAGCGTTAAATATAAATTATGCCAATGAATCTGACTTTGAAAGCCAGTCGCATATAAATGAATATGCCTACAGGCGGTATGTTGATCTTTATTTAAAGCATCCGATGAGCGTGAACACGGGGGGCTCGTACCAGCCTCTGGCCATTGCTGCAATGGAACATCTAAAGACGAGATCTGAAGCAGGTTTTTGATACTTTGAAATGGGGTTAAAATGAGAATATCCGGAATAAAGGATAAAGTCATAGTATATACCGGCGCGGCCGGGATAATCGGAAAAAGCGTGAGCCTGAGGTTGGCTGAAAACGGGGCTTCTCTTATCCTAGTTGATACCAATGTTGAGGCAGTAAGTGCCTTATATGCTGAGATAAGAGATAAAACCCCATCATTCAAGGGTTCAGTCGTCACTGATTTGGACCAGCTTTCCGAATCGGCCGTAGGTGGTCTCGCCGATCATGTTGAGAGGGATTTTGGAAGGATCGATGTACTGATCAACAGCGCCTATCCGAGGACTTCGGATTGGCACCTTCCCCTGGAAAAGGTCCCTTTGTCATCATGGAGAAAGAATATTGACGATCATCTAAACGGCTATTTCAACCTGAGCAAGATTTTTGGTGACAGGATGATAAAGCATGGAAGCGGCAACATAATAAATTTCAGCTCCATATATGGCCTTGTCGGCCCGGATTTCACAGTTTATGACGGACTTGAGGGAATGACCATGCCCGCGGCATATGCGGCGATAAAGGGGGCGGTGACAAATTATACGAGATATCTGGCCTCCTATCTTGGAAAATACGGGATACGGGTAAATGCTGTCTGTCCCGGGGGCGTTTACACATCACAGGACAGGCGATTTGTTGATGCATATCAGAAAAAGGTTCCTCTCGGCCGTATGGCCGACCCTGATGATATCGCTGGTCCAGTCCTGTTCCTTGTCTCTGATCTTTCCAGGTATGTCACAGGGGTGAACCTGCCAATCGATGGCGGATGGACTGCAATATAGCGAGGTGTTTTCATGAAGGTGGTTGTTATTGGATTTGGCTCGATCGGCAGAAGGCACCATGAAATTCTAACCGGAATGGGACTTGACGTATCTATCGTCTCAAGGCGAAATTTGGAGGAAGTCAAAAGCTACGGGGCCATTGGATCAGCTCTCGACGGTGAGAAGAATGTTTCATATGTTGTCGTCGCAAGTGAGACCAGCGAGCATATAAGTGCCTACAATGAGCTTTGTACACAGGGATTTTCGGGGGCTGTCCTCATTGAAAAGCCTCTTTTTGAGAAACCATATCGACCCGCTCCCCCTCCCTTTAAAGGGTATGTGGCATACAATCTCAGGTTTCATCCTGCTTTGATGGAATTAAGAAGTCTGATTTTCAAAGACCGGATCGAAAGCTGCGTGGCATATTGCGGTCAATACCTTCCGACTTGGAGAAAGGGACGTGATTACCGTCTTGGTTATTCAGGATATTCGGAGAGAGGCGGTGGGGTTTTAAGGGATTTGAGCCATGAACTTGATTATATTTCGTGGTTTTTCGGGGATTGGTCGGAGCTTACGGCTGTCGGTGGAAAATATAGTCATCTTGAGATTGAGAGTGACGATATTTTTACCGCAATTTTGAAAATGGACAGGTGTCCTCACGTCGTGGTTCATGTAAATTACCTCGACAGAAGGCCCCGAAGGGAGATTATTGTCAATGGATCATCAGGGCAGATAACATGCGATTTGATTGAAGGTGCAATTTATTGTGGAGATGAGAAGAGGCGGTTTGATATTTGTGATAGAAACCTTACTTACAAGGGAATGCATCAGGCGATAATCGAGGGCAATAGGGGCTCCGGTCTTTGTACTTTGGATGAAGGGACAAAAATTGTTGATATGATCCACTTGATTGAATGTTCCAGCAGAAGGGGCGAAAAGGTTTTTAACAGATGAGGGATTGTTTGCCATGAAGAGGATTTGCACCATATGCGCCCGGGAGGGTTCAAAAGGGGTCAAAAACAAGAACATACGGGTTGTTGCCGGGCTGACTCTTGTTGAACATTCGTTAAGGCAGGCCAGGCAGTCGGAAATGTTTGACTCGTATGCTGTCAGCAGCGATTCCAGGGTTATATTGGACATCGCAGAAAGGTGGGGAGCTCTTGCCATAAGGCGCCCCGATAACCTTGCTACCGATACGGCTCCCAAACTTCCGGCGATAAGGCACTGTTTTCTTGAAGCCGAAAGGCTTTCGGGGATGAAGTTTGATACATTGTGCGATTTGGATGTTACATCACCTCTTCGCGATGTTGAGGATATTCAAAATGCGGTTAATCTTCTTGAAAAAAGCGGAGCCTGCAATGTGATTACAGGCTGTGAATCAAGAAGATCTCCATACTTCAATATGGTCGAGGTAAAAGATGGGGGGGTTCACCTGTCGAAACCTCTTCCTTCTTCAGTAACGCGGCGTCAGGATGCTCCAAAATGCTATGACATGAACGCATCGATTTATGTCTGGAGGAGGGACACAATAGTAAAATGCGACGCTCTTTTTCAGCCTGATACCGCTTTTTATGAAATGCCCTTTGAAAGATCTCTGGATATTGACTCGGAGTTTGATTTTGAGATTGTGAGTCATTTGATTGAAAAACGTACGGCAAGAGAGGGTAATGTGTCCCGCCCGCCCACCTTTTAAGGTGATTTAAACTTGCTGTAGGTGCGAGGCTCAGCAAGTAACAATATTAAAACTATTAATAAGTTCATTCAATTAATGAAATAAAAATATGGACATTTTTGGGCTTACATTATATAGACGAATGTAAACGGAGGATATGCCAATGAAAGTTTTTGTGACAGGCGGGTGTGGCTTTTTAGGCTCACATGTTTGCGAGTATTTTATTAAAAAAGGTGATGAAGTTATTTCATATGACAACATGACCAAATATGAAATCAAACGCACCGGACTGGCGACAGAGGAGGTACGTGATTACAATTGGAATTATCTTAAAAAATTGGGTATCAAGCTCATAAAGGCTGATATCAGGAATTTTGAAGAACTTGTAGATTCATCAAGTGGCTGCAATTATATCATTCATACTGCAGCTCAACCGGCAATGACCATCAGCTGGGAGGAACCCAGGCTTGATTTGGAGACAAATGTCATTGGAACATTTAATGTTCTTGATACAGCACGGAGGCATAATATTCCTGTGGCCTGCTGCGCCACAGTCCATGTTTATGGGAATTCGATTAATGAAAAGTTGAAAGAGACTGAGAACAGATACGTTTTTCAAGATAAGAGCGAGTTTATAGATGAGAATTATCCAACGCTTGGAGGAAAATTATCGCCTTTGCATGGGTCAAAGATAACTGGTGATATTTATACCAGAGTGTTTTCAGACACCTATAATTTAAAAGCGGCCAGCTTCAGGTTGACTGGGATTTACGGGACACGCCAGTTCGGTGGCGAAGATCATGGATGGGTGGCAAATTTTGCAATAAGAAGCGTGCTTGACTGGCCTTTGACAATTTTCGGTACCGGGAAACAGGTGCGTGACATTATATACGCCACCGATGTTTGCGAGGCTTTTGATGCTTTTTATAAGAAACAGGTTTCTGGAATATATAATATCGGTGGTGGAAGAAGGACTATGATCTCACTTTTAGAGTGTATTGCTCTTATTGAGGAGATTAACGGCAGAAAGTGTCAGGTTAAATTTGCCCCCGACAGGTTTGCGGATTTGAGATATTTTGTATGTGACATATCAAAAGCCAAAAAGGAACTGGACTGGGAACCGAGAATAGTGCCAAGGGAGGGTATTGAAATCCTGTTGGACTGGATTAAGGAAAACCGTGTTTTTCTAAAATCTTGATAAGAATTAAAAGAGGGGCATTAAGATGAAGGCGCTTATTCTAGCGGCAGGCCGGGGCAACAGAATTAATGAACTGTCGGTGGAACAAAATAAATGCATGATAAGAATGCGTGGAAAACTGCTTATAGAGTATAACCTGGATTGCGCTCTAAGTATAAAAGTCAATGAAATCATACTTGTTGTCGGCTATAGGGCTGAAATGATCATAAACTATTTTGGAAACAGCTATAAAGGCACATCCATAAAATATGTAATTCAGCAGGAACAGAAAGGGCTTGTAAATGCGATAGAGTCAGCTCAAAAAGCATTAAACGGTGAGGATTTTTTTCTCATGCTTGGGGATGAGGTCCTATTAAATCCTCAGCATCAGGCTATGGTTGAGTCTTTTTTCAATGATAGGTCCATATTCGGAATCTGCGGAGTTTTAAGTGTAACTGACAGGAACCAAATAAAGAAAACATATACCTTTCTTCAGGGTGAAGACAAGGTGATTTACCGGCTTATTGAAAAGCCGCGAAATCCCCTTAACGACATGCAAGGGACGGGGCATTGTGTTTTTAAAAACAGTCTTCTTGAATATATCAAATATACTCCAATACATCATGAAAGAAATGAAAAAGAGCTTCCAGACCTGATACAATGCGCAATCGATGATGGCAAGATTATTAAATCTTTCAATATATGTGATAAATATACAAATATAAATAATTTTGAAGATATCACAATTGCTGAGGAGTTTTTTGGTGGCAAGGAATTTGGTTGTTATACCGGCGCATAATGAGGAAGAAACTATTTATGAAGTGGTAACGAAGGCTTTAAAATATGCGGATGTTTCTGTTACAGATGATGGAAGCCGTGATAAAACGCCCCTGATTCTTGCCAAAATCCTTAAGGAATGCGAGGAAGGCAGGCACAAGCACAATCTGAATGTGATTACGCATGAAAGCGCAACACATATCCCCAAGGGCATTCAGGATGGTTTTAAATTTGCTGTTGAAAATGATTATGATTTTGTCGTTACTATGGATTCGGGGTTATCGCATGACCCAGATGCCTTGCCTGATTTTTTTTCCCAGGATCCATCAATTGACGTTGTCATAGGAAGAAGGAAGAGTACAAAAAATGTGCCTTTCTACCGCAGAACTGTAAGTTTTTTTGCCTCAATTGTCGTTAATTATGCTCTCAGCGATTCCTATGTAGGTTTTAAGGGATATTGGATAAGGGATTGTACAAGTGGATTTAGACGCTATAGCAGGAGAGTCGTGGGGAGGATGGCAAGTTCCAAACTTAACTCTAAGTCGTTTGATTTTCACATGGAGGCTATTTCCATTTGTTGCCGCAGCAGGGCGACGTTAAGTGAGATCCCGATAACTTATTTGTTTTCCAATTCATCTTTTAATAGAAAGGTTTTGATTCAGGGTATCAAGTTTGGTTTATATCTGATGAAGACCAAATTTTCAGGAGTTGATTCTGCAGAAAACTTCTCGCTGACTCCACTAAATCAGTCTTTCAACCAAAATTCTCATGATAGGATTCATTAGCCCTGCTCAAATCGTCCGGCTTTCCGATATCCAGCCAATATTCATGCATATAAAACGGTACGACCTTTTTCCTCCTTTTTATTGCACGCTCGATGATCTCAGTCATGTCTATATACTTAGACCCATCAATTTCATGGCAGATGTCAGGATTTATCACATAGATACCCGCGTTTATCATGTAATTTAACTGGGGTTTCTCCTTTATCGAAACGATTTCGTTTCCAAAGGACTCGACGACCCCGTAAGGAACGACCATCTTGTAAGGGCTCACGGCACAGGTTATATCGGCACCATTTCTGTCGTGACTGCTTATGATTCCTGAAAACGAAACCTTTGTCAGCAGATCCGCATTGCAGACAAGAAGAGGATGTGTGATCTCATGCTTGCATAAACCTATCGCCCCTGCAGTTCCAAGCCGTTTCTCCTCTCTAAGGACCTTAATATTCAAATGGCCGTATATCCCGCTGCCAAGATGTTTCTCAATCATTTCCGCCATGTAATTCACTGCAATGTAAAAGTTCCTTATTCCCGATGCTTCAGCCATTGTTATGAGCGTCTGGAGTATGGGTTTGTTTCCGATAAGCGCAAGCGGCTTGGGTCTATCTGACAAAATGGAGCGAAGCCGCGTGCCCAATCCGCCTGCAAGTATCAGCATCGAATTTGGAAGGACAAAAGGTTCTACGACGAAATCCATTTGCTCTTCACGGGAATAGTTTTTTTCCTGATTTGTAAGCACAACGAATATGTCAACAAGCGATCCACGGGCATCGGTAAGTGGGATCTCCCTGATATTTTTTTCCCTCGCTATCCTCAAAAGAGTTTCGCTGTCAGTATCCTCACTGGCAGTAATCGGCGATTTCTGATACCAGGATCTTATAGAGTCAGCAATCTCCGCCCCATTAATCAGGGCGTGGCGGACATCGCTGTCCGAGGCTATGCCTATCAAGCGATTATTATCATCCACAACACAAGCCATAAGGGCTCCTGACGCATTGATCGCGTTGATCGTGTCTTTGATGGTAGACTCTTCTGATACAATGGATTTCTGCCAACCCAGCAAATACTTTCCAGCGCTCATAACTGTAAACCCAATCATTCAAGTGATAAATCTCAATATTTATAACCTGTAGATTGGCATAAACGAATCAAAATTGCATCCGTTTTTGACTTGTCCGCAAGTAAAAAACAGGAGGCAATAAAAGATCATGAAACAAACTGCTTAACAAGGACAACATTAATCTGGTACGTTAAAATTTCGATTGGATCATTCGTTTATAATATCTTTGCTCGTGAAGAAGGTGACAATTTGCGAACATACGTACCGCTTCCATCATGGAAGGACATGTCTTCATTATTTTCATTAAAGAAAGCGGATGACAGGGAGCTTGCCGGGCCATGGATCCAGGATGATGACGAATTTGTCTGGTTAAGCAAATCCATGCACGCCCTGCCTGTGATTGTCGAATTCTGGCAGAAGATTCACCCGGAAAATCAAAATCCGCCTAACTTCTGGCTTCCCGATTATTTCTGCAACCAGTCCTTGCTGCCGCTTAGAAAAAGTCCATGCAAAATAACCTTTTATCCAATAAAACCAGATTTCAATCCTGACTTTGATGCATGTGAGGCGCTTGCTCTTGAGGAAAAGCCAGACATTTTTCTTCTGACTCACTATTTTGGACTGGCCTCAGATGTTAAAACCTCAAAAAGATTCTGTAAAAATTTCGATTCAATCCTTGTTGAGGACTGTGCGCATGCGCTTTTGCCCACTTCAGAAATTGGAGTCGGCGGAGAGTTCGTATTCTTCAGCCCACACAAACACCTGTCCATTCCGGACGGCTCTATCCTGATATTAAAACCCGGAAATTTTAAACCTGATCCTGAAAAAGATATCAAAAAGATATTTTTTGAGATCGTAAACAATCAGGTATTAAAAAAAAATCATGTTCAGATCCGTTGGCTGATAAAAAAGGTGATCCAAAAATTACTTCCCGATTTCATTGCCAAATATATCAAAGGGATCAAGAGCGCATCTTATGATTTCAAGGAAGATCCAGAGTCTGTCCGGTCCTCTTCGCATGAAATCCCTTCCGGAATATCATTAAGCTGCAGGGCCATTCTTTCAAGCCAGATTGGACGCCTGGATCAGATAATTCAAAGAAAAAAACATGTATATGACCTTAGGCGCTACCTCTTGAAATCACGAAATGTCGGCGAGATCCTAGAACTGCAAAAGGAGCCTTTCGTCCCATATCATGCCGTAAGCAGGATTCAGGAAAGAGAGAAGATATCCTCTCTTTTCGAGAGTGAAATGAAAAAAGACACGCTGGTTCAAAACTGGCCCGATCTTCCCCCTGAAGTAAAAAACACTATCGACCCTGGCAGCATAGCGACAAAACTTCGAGAGTCACAATTTCATTATGTGATCAACCATGATTTGAACACAAAGGATTTTGTAAGAGAATTCATGGTCAAGCTAAAAGATTACGAAAAAACCTCGGAATATCCGGAAATCTCGATTTCAGAGGCCGCCCCTGACGATCCCCTGATTCTCCAGGCGTTTCATACAGCCGAATTCTCCAATCTTGTCCAGATGCCCGCCTACGGGCTTGCAAGAGCGAAATCAAACAGATATGTAAAAACCATCTATGGCATGGCGGAATCGAGGGAACTCATAATCGCCGTTTTTCAGGTCCAGCTGATAAGCATCCCGATTCTTGGCGGTATCGCCAGAATCAACAGGGGCCCCCTATTTCTGCTCCATGACATGACACCATGGGACAAATACAAACTGTTTCAAAATATTAAAAAGTTCCTTTCACAAAAAAAGGTCCGCCTTGTTTTTATCAATCCTGAACTTGCCCCTGACCCGGAAAACATCCTTATCCTCGAAAGCTGTGGATTCAAAAAAAGAGAAAAGGCGACCCCACATGGTTACACCTCAGCCTGGATCGATCTAACAAGGAGCCTTGATGAACTGAGGGCCTCTCTTCATTCAAAATGGCGAAACCAGCTTGTCAAGGCGGAAAACTCCTCCATAGGTATAGAGACAGGTTCATCCATGGAGATACTTGACTGGCTTCTTTCCAATTACAGCAAAGACATGGAAGAAAAACATTACCTTGGTCCAAGCTGCCAGCTGATAAGAGAACTTTATGAAAACATACCGGACTCGTTTCTCATCATAAGCACGATCAAGGATAAAATGCCGATCGCCGCCGTTCTAATAATATGCCACGGCAAGGCTGCAACCTACCTTGTGGGCTGGAACAGCGCCGAAGGCAGGGAGCTTAATGCCAATAACCTCTTACTGTGGCAAACGATTGTTGAACTCAAACAAATCGGCATAAGGCAATTTGATCTTGGCGGAATCGATGAAATTGGCACGCCGGGCATCGCAAAATTCAAGCGCGGCCTAAAGGGGCGTGAATACACGCTGACCGGTGAGTACCTCTGCCTTATTCTTTAATACCGGAGTCCTTTCAAATGAAACAAAAAAAGAGATTGCTGTTCTATGCTGGAAGCTGCCATATCATTGGCGGCGATTCGAAATATCTCTTTGATCTAATTAATCATCTCGATCCAGAAAGATATGAGATGATGCTCTATGCGGATGAAAACCATCTTTTTGAAAAGCGGGCCTCAGAGTGGCTAAGGAAGGATGTTTCAATAAAATATCTGCCTACCCTTCCTGAAATATTCGCCCCTGATTTGACAGACCTTCTGATTGATTTTTTGGAAAGATCTCCTTTGACAAGATCCTTGAAACTAAGTTTTTTCCTAAAAAAGATACCCCCTGGCGAAAACCTCAAAAGGCGTCTTTTCAATTATTTTTTAAAAACCATACTTTTCAGGGAATATATACACTCAGTAAAAAACTTCCTTTTATTCGTAAATGTTTTCCGTAAGGAAAACCCTGATATTTTCTTTTTCAATAACGGAGGTTACCCCGGCAAGGAAGCTGGCATTATAGCGCTTCTTGCAGCCAGGTTGATGAAAATCCCAAAAATCGTGATGTCGTTCCACAACATTCCGCCGAAAAGGGGGCTTTTCAGGCTTTTTAATAGAATATATGACATCATCACAGACAACTGCTGCAATGTAGTAATTGCCGCCTCGGAAAACCTGAGGCAGGATATAATTAGAAAAAGGGGCATCTCTCCTCATTTAGTCCACACGATCTACTGCGGCATTGAAGACCGTATTTTGCCAAATGAATCTGAAAAAAAGGAAATGAGAAGAAAGCTGGATCTGAAAAGTTCCGACTACGTTCTTGGAATATGTGGAAACCTGGATGAAGACCGAAAGGGTCACACCATACTTTTCGACGGAATTGCAAAAATCGTTGATAGAACGCCCGACATCAAGCTCCTTGTCATTGGCGGCGCAGCCCGGGAACGAATCGGCTATTTAAAAGAATATGTGAAAAAACTGGGAATAGCAGACCATGTACGTTTTCTGAATCACATCCCGGATGTCCACTCGGTAAACTGCATCTTCGATGTCGCCGTCGTTCCATCCTGTGGGGATGAGGCAACTCCCTACACAATAAAAGAAGGCGCTCGGGCCGGCAAACCCGTAATAACAACGACAGCGGGCGGATGCCTTTACGGTATTGCGGATCAGAAAACCGGGCTCCTCGTGGATCCAGGAAACCCCGACGCGCTAGCAAGAGCCGTGCTTTATCTGTATGAAAACAGAAGTATAGGGGAAAGCATGGGATTTAGGGGAAGATCCTACTTTCTCGAAAACTTCCTGCTCGATAACAAGGTCCGGGAACATGAAGCACTGTTATCATAGGATGGGGACTTTTGGCCAATTCCCTCTTTGGCTATTTTTTATATTTGGTATTCCGGATAAATGATTCGGAATGGACGTCATCCTGAGCTTAAACGAAGGATCTGTTCGAACCGAGATTCTTCGCTTAAGCTCAGAATGACGAATCCCGAAATATTAATCTTGAAAGTTATAGCTCTATTTTTTCCCGAAATGATTCATACAAAAAAGAAGCAAATCATCAATCTCCTTTTCGACCAGACCTGTCAAAGCAAACCCCGTCGAAAGCAGTTTATCGATTCTATAGTCCAGATAAAAATCCGTCTCCTCCGACGAATTGCTGCTATCACCTTGTTCCTTCAGAATTATTTCCGGCATAAAGCCCAGGATCTTTTTGCACCTTCCGGCAATAAGCTCCGTTACTTCAACTATCCTGGGTGAATATCCGCCACCCACATTAAAAAGTCCGTCGCCGACCCTATCGGCTTTCAGGGTTAAAAAATGAGCAACGGCCCTGCATACATCCGTAAGGCAGATAAAATCCCTCCTCTGTCTTCCTGATGATTTGAGAGTCATCCTTCCAGTCGTAGCTATTTGGCGACAGTGATCGTTAAAAAAGAGATTCCATCTGCCAATGTCCGTTGAAACAGGCGCCCCGAATGAATTTGAAAGCCTGAAGACAGCGCCGCAAAAGAGCCCTCTGTCATGTGCTGACAGGACTAAGTCCTCGGTCATCCTGTGCGTGTATGCGTAAGGATTCACCGGTCTTGGAACAGTATCTTCAGATATTGTTCCCGAAAGAGGGGTGCGATATACATGCGCTGTCGAAAAATATATGAAGCGCCTGACATTTTTCCTTATAGCCTTCTCGATAAAATCCTGTGCCGCAAGTGTATTTACCTGAAGCGCCAATCTCGGATCCCTGCCGCAGTCGATCTCACTACAGGCAGCCAGATGAATGACATGATCAATTTTCTCGTATTTGTCGAAAATATTGAAATCAAAGTCCGTCAAGTCAAAATATGCCACCTCTCCTCGCCCTAACCAGGAGGGTTTTTGCATGTCGCGTCTTTTGGATGTCAAAATCAGGTAATAATCGGAGTTTTCCGAAAGGTATCTTGATATGCGTCCTCCCGCAAACCCAAAGGCGCCTGTTATGAGAATTGTTTCCGCCATTACTTGTGCTAGACCCCTTTTTACATGCTGACACTTCGTGACAGATCCTTCGCCTTTAGGGCTCAGAGCCTGTCCTGAGGGCACCGAAGGAATACGTCTCTGGCGCATTTCGCATCAGAGACTAATTTTTTCCATATGTCGAATTATCATATACGGTGACACCCGCAACTATCCAGCCTTCAAGAAGCTTTTCAAGTTTTTCCGGATTAGTCAGTTCCGCGTACTTTAATTTTAAATAATCTGAAAGACTCTGACCACGCTCGAAAAGCCTAAATATGGAAACCAGGCAATACGCATTCCCCCCGGTATAATCAGATGCCATTAAATACCGTGAAACCCTCTCATATTCCGCTTTAGACTTTTTTGCCTTTTCAATCGTATTTTTTCTGGCAGGTATCTCGGAAGGATCAGACGCGACAAGAATATTCTCGGAGTCAATCGCCTCTGTCAGAAGCGAAGACCAGTCATATACCCTGTAGAGCCTGTCATTTTTATTTCTAATGCCAGAATAATCACTAAACGTGGCAATATCGCAATTTTCAAGCAGTTCCTCTTTCTCCCTGAGAGCGTTTGTGATTGCAATCTGTTTATACCAGTCATAATCCCATGTGACATAGTTCCATATATTTTCATATGTCAGCAATATCACAATAATAACTGCACCAATATCAATAACCTTCTGTAAAAGCCCATTCTTGAATATTGAATACAGCAGGCTCCTGAATGCAAAAAACATTAATGGAATGACACATACATACGGCAGAAAGTGCCGGATGTGGAAATCGTGGGGATAAGGTATTTTGTCAACAGCAACATAAGGAAAGACAGCACAATAGGTCGAAACTACTGAAAAAAGCATCAGGAAAGCAGAATATCCAGCCGGCAGAAAACCTCCCTTGCGATTTTCACTCCTGAAAAAATGCATTATGACAAAAAGCATTATCAAAAGGCTTAAAATCCCGACGACCGAGCTTATACTGAAATCTATCTCCGATATCCGAATCCTTACCATGTGGAAAGGCAGTGAAAGTGTGATTTTTATGGTCTGCTTCATAAAGGCAAGAAAAGCCGGGACGGATAAATCGACCTTATTGTAATCCGAATATATTCCATACGGAGCCCTTCTTGAAAAATAGCTGATGAAGGGCATCACGCAAAATATGAGATAATAGATAGTTTTGGACCTGCGCCTATAAACATACAAACCGACAAGAAGCAGGACAGGAAGCTCAAGGACAACCAGAGATGCCAGTGAAAAGGAGAACCAAAGGCATAATGCGGCAGCCAAAAACACTGGAAATTTCATATCGCGGGAAAAATAGTATGCGGCGCAGACATTGCCTGCCATAAAAAGACCTATCTGTATGTGATATGGCACAAGGCTGAGTTCAGGTAAAAGACTGTAAAAAGGCATAGCAGAAAAAAGACAGAAGCCAACATAGGAGGTGAAAGGATTACAGCCGAAAAGATCTTTTAAAGCATAGAAAACGGCAAGTCCACCAACCAGAATTGAAATAAAGGAAATCACCTTAAAAGCCAGTATAGGGTCTGAAAAAGAGGCAATAAACGCATTTATGATAAAGCCGTCATACCTGCCGATCTGAGAACTGCTCCACCAAAGCACGTCGAAGTCATTCCTCTTCAAAAAATGAAAAATGAGCTGACCGTCCCAATAGATGCCGCGACTTAAAAGCAGCATAAAGTGCATTGCAAAAAAAGTCAGACATAGTAAAAATACCTGGAATACATTTTGATTAATTTTTAACCGTGGAAAATTTCGTTTACGATGTTCATTAGAGCAATTTTCGGACGTGTAAAATTCCTTCCCAAACACTTTTCCTCCTCTGATAGAATTTTTTGCATAAATTTATATGCAAGATCCTATCTGATTCCAGAT
>JADFZC010000281.1 GCA_015232735.1 Oligoflexales bacterium
ACAGCAAATATGTTTCGGGGTGGGATGATCCAAGAATGCCAACAATAATCGGTTTGAGACGCAGGGGATATACTCCGGCTTCAATAAGGGACTTTTGCGAAAGGGTCGGCATTACCAAAAAGCCCAATACTATTGAGATGGCTCTTCTTGAAAACTGCGTGAGGGAGGATCTTGACAGGACGGCTCCAAGGGTTATGGCTGTGCTCAGGCCGATACGCGTGGTGATTGAAAATTACCCTGACGGCAAGGTTGAGGAGATTGCTGCTCCAAACCATCCTAAGGATGAAAGCATGGGAAGAAGAAAGATCCTCTTCTCCAAGGTGGTCTATATCGATGAGGATGATTTCAGGGAAGATCCTCCAAAGAAATATTTCCGTCTTTCCCCCACCAAAAAGGTCAGACTCCGCTATGGTTATGTAATTGAATGTGTCGATGTCATAAAGGATAAAAATACCGGGAAGGTGGTGGAACTCAGGTGCAGGTTTGATCCTGAAACAAGGGATGGAAAGGATCCCGCTTCAGGAAAAGTCAAGGGCATTATTCACTGGGTCAGCGAGGCAAATTCAATCAAGGCGGAGGTCAGACTCTATGACAGGCTCTTTACCGTGCCTGATCCGAGCTCAAGGGAGGAGGGCAAGGATTACAAGGATTTTCTGAATCCTAGCTCTCTTGAAGCCATTTCGGGAGCAAGGGTGGAGGCATTTCTCGGGGAGGCTGTACCTCAAGCTTGTTACCAGTTTGAAAGAGTCGGCTTTTTCTGTGTGGATGGAAAGGATTCTAAAAAGGGAAATCCGGTATTTAACAGAACGGTCACGCTCAGGGATACATGGGCCAAAATTGAAGAAAAAGAGTGATTTGATAAATCATATCTGATCGAGAATATTCTTGCTTTCAGACTCAGGAGCAAGACGGTCAAGCTTGTTTTTTCTTGCGAAGGACTCTTTGATAAGCTTCTCAAGAAAACTCTGGGAGTCACTTACTATTTCTTTTCCAAGCAGAAATTCCGACTGGTTTGTGCTCTGTTTTATCAACTTGAGACCATGATCATAGCTTTTTAATAATTGTTCACAAATCTCCTGGACGGTTTTTTTCTCATTGATGCTTTTGATGGCAATGAGTTCCGCAGCATCCTCGTCGAACGTAATTTTCATGGAATGCTTTTCCTGGAATGCCTTTTCGAAGTCCTTTATCTCTTCAATGAGAAATTCAATAATGAATTTGTCCTTTTTTGAAAGCAGGTCATTCAGAGTGCTTTGAGGATCATCTATCGTGGCATCAGTAATAACAAATTTCTTAATGTTCGATGACGGTAGCTCATATTTGAATTCTCTGAGAGCTTTTTCACAAACAGTAAGAAGAGCTCTTGCCCCGGTTTTTTCTGATTCCGCTCTTTTGGCAATTTTGCGGAGGGCTTCATCAGTGAATTCCGCCCTGATTCCATAGGCGGCAAAATCTTTTAGATATTGTTTGATTATTGAACCTTTCGCTTTAGTTAATATTTGGTAAAGATCTTTTGCCAAAAGCCTTTCGCAATTAACTCTGACAGGCAGTCGTCCTATAAACTCCGGTTCAAAGCCGAACTTGATAAAATCTTCAGTAACCGCTTCTGATAGAATTGATGACGTGTTTTCTCCATCATCTGCACCGGATATTTCACGGTCAAATCCGATCGTATTCGTATTTTTTCTTTTTTTGATAATCTCTTCAAGGCCAGTGAAGGCGCCGCTCACTATGAAAAGTATTTTCGATGTATTGACAATGCTTTTGGAAGGTTTGCCGCCTCTTTGCATTTCCATGAAGGCCTGCATCTGGGATTGAATGTCATTTCCGGCTTTCAGGTCCACGTCAGCATCTTCCATAAGTCTGAGAAGTCCGAACTGTACGCCCCTTCCATTAACATCTCTGCCAACATGGTTTGGATGAGATGCCAGCTTATCGGCTTCGTCAAGATATATTATGCCATATTGAGCTTTCTCGATGTCTCCGTCCGCCTGTGTCACAAGGTCTCTAACCAGATCATCGACGTTAGCTCCGACGTAACCCGTTTCGCTGAAACGTGTGGCATCAGCCTTCACGAACGGCACACCGATAAGGTCGGCAATTTTACGTATCAGGTAGGTCTTCCCTACTCCTGTCGGGCCAAGGATCAATATATTTTGTTTTGAATATTCCTCTTTTTCATGCGAAGGATCGAAGGACTTTTTTAGCGAATCCCTTACATGGTTGTAATGATCGCATATGGCTATGGACAGCGCTTTTTTTGCCTCATCCTGTCTGATTATATACTGGTCAAGATATTCTTTGACCTCACGTGGCTTCATATTGAAGTTTAAGTCGAATGGTTTTTTTTCCTCTATCCGTGGAACGTCATGTTCATCCGCCGGGGAAGTGGCTCTGATATGGTTTGTGAAGACCTGGACATGACTGCCAAACCTCTGTTTGACAAAGTCCTCGAACTCTCGTTGAATATCTTCAGGATTGGGGAATTTTTTATCGGGCATCGCTTGACTCAATATTTTTTAAAAACAGGATATAAGGAACCGTACCGCTAAATCGTTATGGTGTAGGGCATTTTTTGCTCGCAAGTCAATAGGAAAGCTGATCGCCTCGATATATCTCAAAAGATTCTGAAATTATGCGGGGTATCCCTTTCTTGATATATCAAGCCACAACAAAATGCCGTCCCACTACTGGGCGGTGTCCAGTATATTTGGTCGCTGGCGCTTTGCACCAGCGAGGTATCCCGGCAAGCGAAGAAAAGCATAGGATCTGTCACGAAATATCAGCATGTTACAACCAGATCCTATAGTAGCGTAGGCTTGCATAGGATTTGTCATGAAATATCAGCATATTACAGACAGATCCTATGCGAGCTAAGGCTCGCCAGGATACGTCCGTGGCGCTTTCGCGCCACGGACTAATTTATATTATAAAACGTTGATAATAACAATATTAAATAAATGATTATTATGAAGGTGATAAAAGAGTTAAATATTCCTAAAGAAAATGTTGATTCAATTTTTCTCGAATATGACTTTAAGCCCTCTTGCCATTCCCCCTTTTTCCTTTCCTGAAAGGATTATTTTATAGAGCGCGGTACCCGGATAGGGAATTGAATCAAGTTGAAGCAATCCGTTACCTTTGTGTTTGGACGGTGGAAAGTGAAGATGGGCCGCGGAATTTCTAAGAACCAGTGCCTGGGAATTTGCTTTTTGGGGCAGAGGGGAGATGTAACCGATAAGCATCTGGTCTATATTTTCACCTAGAACGAAGGCGTCATATCCGAGAGTTTTCGCCAGCCATGTGATATACACAGTAGGGTCTTTTCCTGGAGATTTATCGGGGGGTTGTGCTTCAAGTGCCATTTTGGGCCCTGTGGTTTCCATTCTGTAAATTTGCCAAGGAACATCGTGTTCTTTTGGTGCATAAATAAGTGTATCCGCATGGGTAGACTTCATTAGTAAGGGAACCCAGTATTTGATTCCCTCAGATTTTAATTTTTTGGCGTCGTCTTTTTCAGCCTGGCTTAGAATTTCATCGGGCTTCTGATTTATTGAGATATGGAGGTTTATTTCAGCCTGCGATATCAGTTTGAGAAATCCTATACCGTTGAATTTTGTGTGGTCTATTTCACGAAATTCCGGATTGCCGCTGTTTTTATCGAATTTTTGTACGATGATAATTTTGTGTGGAAAGGATTCCCTTCCATCCACGTTTTCTCTTGCGATGGTTTTGATCCATGCGCTGACTGGCCCTGACAGGATAATTTCCTTTGGGTTTTCCTGCTGTTGATTATCTTCATAGTCTGACTCCGCTTTTAAACTTGTTTCAAGGTTGAAAATCGAAAGGCAGAAAACCGTTATAATCCAGTAATGGCAAAGAAACTTGGTGTGTAAGACTTTCATAGCAACTCCGCTCCCATGATTGGGTTGGCTTTGGTTCGAATTGTCCAGGTTTTGAGACAGTCTCTCAGTTGAAATGCTGGCATTTTCCGTTTTCATCCGTGGCTGCTTTTTTATAAGAAACCAAAAAAATAATAATATTGTATATTGATACAGTATAACATGTGTTAAATCAGGATTGAGAGACTATTGCAGCGGGAATATTAAAGCTCAAATGAAGAAAATTTTACTCAAAGGAAAAAAAACCCTTTCCACTGTATGTGGACATATAACAACGTTTCCTTGCCCTGGCGCGTCTTAATAACTGATATCCCGATGAGTTAAGCGATTATAGGATCTATTTGCAACATATTGAAATCCCGGGAGAGATCCTATGCAAGCTTCGCTTGCCAGGATACGTCTGCTGGCGCTTTCGCGCCAG
>JADFZC010000282.1 GCA_015232735.1 Oligoflexales bacterium
ACCGTTATTTCTAAGAAATCTTCCAAAAATAAGTAGCGAATGTCGCCCATCACCAGAAATAGAAATTGGAGAAGAGCCGTTCAGGGCAAAACCCATGTCCCTTTTTAACGCCCGGTTGCCATCTCTCCAGTACAAGTAATAATCTGCAATTCTGGAAGGTATGTCCCATAATGGTGTGCGTTCAAAAGACATGTCAGGCTTTCTCAAAAAGGCACGCCCTTCCATGTCAATATAATCAAGAAGCCCGTCGCCGTTTAGCTCAAGCATGAGAACATCTGACGGAATCCCCCGCTTCATTTCGTCCCATTCGCGCCTTTGAAGAGGCGTGAGCTCTCTTGGAAAAGTCCTGGTGCGGCCCTCTTCCTGAGGGTTCCATGCCCTGGGATCGCCCTCCTGAGCGTAGTATTCAAGGCGTAAAACCCGGGCCTCATCGGTTGTGATTGAAAGAAGCCTGTTGCTACTACTGTAGGCAAAGCTGTATGAGCGTCTTAGGGTGTCTTCAGAATATACGCTGATTCCGGTTATCCTCTGCCCATAAAACAGCCCTGCAATTGAAAAAGTTGTATTTCCGAATCCTGGGATGTTGCCCCATGATATTGAAATTTTCTTTGTATGCGTCTGAACATTCTCTCTTCCGCCATAGCGAAGCTCTTTCAGTAAAAGCCCGTCATAGCTGTATTCAATCAAATCCCCATAGCGGTTCTTGTGGGCTTGAAGTGCATAAAAGTCTCCTGTTAAACGAGAATAAGTCCGCGTCTCGCCATCCGGGCTCCTTGCGACAAACGTGTCGTCGTTTTGTTTCTCAATTTCAAGGAAATATGTGTTGATGCGGGGTTTGAAAATATTCGGACTGATCTCGGTCAGCTCAAACACCTCGTCGTCAAGTTCCAGCATATAAGGACGGGTTTCAAGCGCGTAGCCTGGTTTCTTGTAGATCAGATTTCTCGTTAAACGCATGCCGTGCCCAAACTCGCCATAGGAAGCATTCGATCTGTATGAAACCGCTACCTCGGGCACATGCCCGGCTCTTGCAACGCCTGTCTCAATCGGATATCGGAACTTGAAATTGCCCTGGTTCGGGTCCGCGCCGTAGAGCTTGCTGTATCCGCTTCCATCATCGTCTGACGGCGTGTACTCGGGAGATATTGCCTCGGCATGGACTTGTTCAAAACCCATGGCGAAAAGCATTGCTAAAACAAATAACGGTTTCATCTTCATCTATACCTTTTCTTAGTTTCCTGCAGGTCGCGCTGCACTGGTGCCTATTGAGATTGCCCCGTCGCTGCCTGCACTGCCAAACGCGCCACGGCTCCTGTAGCCTGCACTTGGTCCGGACCTTCCGCCTGCGCCGCCACTTGAGAATATCCCGGAGTTTTCCTGCCTCATACAGGATACGCCGCCGCCCAAGCCGCCTGTTCCGCCACTACCCGAGTACGGAGTGCCATGATTATTGGGATCGCTCCAGGAACCTGCGCTTTCACCATCATGGCGCATGCGCCTTATGGGGTAGGCTCCAAACGGTGATACTGCATCTGAACCCTCGCCGCCTATGCCTCCTGTCGCGAACACGCTCGTGTTTTTAAGGTTTCCACCAACTGATACCGAACCGGCTGGAAAACCCGCAGTTCCAGAAGCGGTACTCGGATACACTGGCTCATAGCCGTTCTCAAAGTAGAGAAGCCCGTCATATATGTCGGTTGTGCCCTCAACTTCATTACAGGCATTGTTGAATCCTGCAAGCCTTCGGGCATGTCCAATGTTTATGTACTGTAAACCGCCTATGACGCTTCCCACATTATGTTCACGCAGATAATTCCTCACATAATCATTCGCCTTGTCCACACAGATGTGTATGTCGCTTCTTGTCACCACCCCGGGCGTACCGGGAACGGGTAGTGCCCTCACAGGCAAGGCTTCGGGGCTCGTTATCACTATTCCGCCCTCGAGCGAGCCTCTAACCGAAAGATCATGCCCGTTTGTTATGATGATCGCCCCGGGCAGAAGAACCAATCTCTCGAAATCAAACCTGGTTGTTGAGGCTAATTCATAGATCCCGGGCTGAAACGTCATGCCAGTGCCTTCGATCACCCTGTCTTCTTCGGTATTTAACGCCTGGAAGTATTTTTCAAGAACCGGCTGCATTAGACTTGAATAGTCCTCACTCACGGAATTCACGCCCTCGTACCTTATGGGAATGCTGTCTGAGTCACTTCTTGCAAGCATCATCTCAGTGCGCTTTGCCCAGTAGTTCCAGGAAGCCGCAAGAAGCGTGTAGACATATTTTTTTCCGTAAAGCGCCACTGCCTGTCTTTCAGCTGTAATGTAGCATTGTTTGATTAAATCCAGCGATACGCCACCATGCTGTAGGACAAGATTCAGGGGATAGGAAAACCTCTTTGAAAGCTCCCTGAAGCGGTTGTCCGTAGAGCGTCCGCTGCGCGAAAGCTCGTCCTGATCGAGCCTGTCAAGCGAGCGGGATTCCTGCACGTTTCCCAACACCGCTTCGGCATTGACATCAAGACCCAGGACATTCTTAATGAAATCAAGGTTCATTCTGAACCCGACGTTCCCCATATGGCGGATATTTGTCGGATGGAAATAATACCTGATCTGGTATTTGAGCTCGTCACTCATCTGTCCTCTTATATTCTGTGACTCTTCTTCGTCCTCGTACAGGGAGGAGAGAAGGCGATACGCAAGCCCGAGCATCTTCATCTTGAGAAGGGCTGTCTTTTTGAAGGGCCTCTCGGAACCACGGTACCTTCTGTCAATGCTCTCAAGTGTATAGTTGAACTCATCCCATGCCGCCATTTCAACGAAACCCTGAAGCTTTATTCTTGCCTCTACCGGGTTCTCGTTCATGTAAAGAACTCCAAGCGCAAGGGTCCTCCAGATTACATTGTTGTCATATATCGGTTTGTTTTTGAGGTTCTCCACAACCTGGTTGAATCTGAATCGAGAATTTACTGATGACTCTTCCTCAGGGGAGGCAGCTAGCACATCCTTTGCCACCATGAGTTCGTCAATTAGACTTGTAAAACTAGTGTCATTTCCGTTTCCAAGCACGCTCATATCCAGGAAATTCAAAACGCGGTCGCGGATGTTCATGGCCTGAAGCTCCTCGACTGAAGCCGCGCCTGTGTTGTAGAGGTTTCTCCACCTGATAAAATCATTGAACATTCTCATGGCGTCATCATACATGCCAAGCTTGAGATAAATCTCATAAGCCCTCTGCTGCTCATTGATTTCCGTGGATGAGCCAAGGATTCTCGCTGCATCATAAAGTAGCTCGGAGGTAAGGGAATCAAACGAACTTCCTGGAAACGACATCCCCTGTGCCCGTACAAGATATCTGAGGTAGGTGAGCCTTAAATCATCACTGATTTCACTTCTTCCCCTGAAAGATGCAAGTTTACTTATGAAATGCACGGGGAGGTTCATTTTAATAACATTATTACAGGGCTCGTTCACCCCGTAATTTGCTATTTCAAAAGCCCTCTCTACAAGAAATGCCCTCTGCCAGGAGGCTGCATCGGCCCCTACAATCATGTCCCTGAGCGCCTCGCACTGCATTTGCGAGCTCGTTTCCTCAGGAAAAAGCGTCCTTGTCGTGGCGCAGACACAACTGTTTCCACCCATGCTCATGGCTTCATCAATGAGCCTAGTCAATACATCGTCCGGCGCTGAAGAAGAGGCTGAGGTTGAGGTCGAAGCGGAATCAGCGGCAGAAGCGGAGACGGAGGAGGTGAAGTTTATCGAAGATGTGCTTGCCGGAGCAACCTCTCTTTCAATGAACCTCCTGCATTCGCCTGAAATCTCCATCCCTTGGGTTTCTGAGACTTGGGGGTTTTGAGTATCCCCGATTGTCTGGATTATGGTCGGTTGAGTGGCGTTTGTGGCCCCGACATTCCCCGACCCTGCGGTATTAGAAGGAGCACCTGTATTGGTTGTTCCCTGGTCTGTCTGAGGGCTACTTTTATCCCCCTCCTCTGCCTTTTTCGTGCAACCACTTATCACCACAGTGCAGGCAAGGACACCCAAAAATACCAATTTCATAGAACCTGACAAAAACGCGTTACTCTTCAACATGATTTGACACCTCCAATAAAAAATCTGAACATTGCAAAATCATGGCCACTTTATTGCTTGATATTATTGATTTATTTGAGTTTTGAAAAATAATCTCATTCAAAAACCTAGATTGGGTTTCAAGTCTGAAATTCCTGCTTCTACCAAACTGCTTCTCGAAATACATAATACTACCTCTGTCAACTTCTTACGGCTTCAAAGTTCCAACTATCAACTTTTCAATGAGGCAGATT
>JADFZC010000283.1:0-3025 GCA_015232735.1 Oligoflexales bacterium
GGTCGAGACGGTGGACGCTGAGAACTGCCAGACGGGGTTTCAAGCCGGTTTCGGGGTTGCCTATCGTCATAAGTCAAGATATTCCCTTGGAATCTCAACGGTTGTTGATTATGAGACATCTTCGCTGGTCGCGAAAAAGGATGATATGACCATGCTGGATGCCTCGTGGAAGGGCATATTCTTTGAACCCAGAATTGGCACCCGCTTGGAACTTATGCAAAAGAAACAGCTTTCCATAGGCATGAGCTACAGGCCCGAGCTTGTAAAAAAATACAAGGGGACGATGAAGGTGAACGGTTCAGAATCAAGCCAGGCTCCCGTCGGTTATCTTCCGGCCCAGGCGGGGTTTGGCCTAAGATATTTCATCAATCCGATTGCGATATTTGCAGAGCACATCATCGAATATCATTCCAAGGGAAGAAAGATAGTAAAAGCAGGCTACACCGGGGATCAGGAACTGGATCTTCGCGATGTCAAAACATATGTTGTTGGAGGGGAACTGAGACTCAACAAGTCAAACTATCTGATAGGCGGATTTTCCTCGCAGTCGGCAAATCTGGGGGATGGAGTGATGGGCAGGGACCCCGATGGATATCCGGTCGTGATTGTTTCAGGCGGCGGCAAGTTCGGTGATTTTGAGGCGATGCCCAAAAAAACTTATGCAGGCGGCTATATTCACAGGACGAAAGACGTTGATGCAAATCTGATGGTCAACTATACCACGGGTTCCCGAATAGTTCCTGACGGACATCCCGGTGAGGGTTTGTACACATTGAGTGTGGTCCTTTTGGGCGCAGGACTTGTTTACAGGTTTTAAGGGTTTTGCAAGGGCCGGAGGATGTTTTGCTTGAAGCCGGTTTTTATTTGGACTTTTTCTTCTTTTCATGTTTCCAGGTCTGGAAAAGGAAGGCGTTTGCCCCTACCGGCCATCTGGTCTTTCTGCCTTGTTGTCGCAAATTCGGTCTGTTATGGTGAAAGTTCGCTTTCCGCAGGCAGGAAAAACCTTCAAAAAGACTATATCAATCAGGAGCAGAACAATCCCAGCCCCTTTGGTTCGACTCCGATAAGCCATATATCTCCAAACAACAACAACGTCACCGTTGCCGGAACCATGACCAGGTACAATGTCATGGTCGTGCCGGAATCCGAGGATATCAGCAGGGCAAGGGATGGACAGAACATAAAGCTTGAAGTGGGCGGTTGGGATTCATCGATGATGATAAATTTCTCGACTTTAGCCTTGGGAGCCGGACTTGTCATCGAAGGTGGCAGAACGCAGGTTCATTATCTGGAAGACGTAAGGGAAATAGGATATTATCAGGCTGGTATGGCTTATTATGAGAGCTTTTCCGCGGCGCAGTTTAATGGGGGAGGTGCCCTGATTTTCTATCAGCTGCCAAGGAGCATCATCCCGGAAAAGGTGAATTTTACTGTTATGCTTGGAATAAGCGAGCTTTCTGTGAATCACAAAACCGATGGGGGGAGGCTTGCCGATTATCCTGTCGATCTGATGAATTTTTACTATAAAGTCATGAGGACCCATGCAGGCGGCGATTTGAGGATAGTCCTCAGCACGATCTTTGATATAAACATATGGTATAACTATCTTGCAGTCAAAATGGGAAAATTGAGAGGTTCCATACCGGAGGGGAGTTACTGTTCCCTTTACGGAAATGATCCCCAGCTTGAGGCGGACCAGGAGATTTTCTGGAAAAGCGCTCCCAGACAGAGGCTTGGGGTTGATTTTATTTTAAAGGTTTCCAAAATCAACGTCAATGTCGGAGGCCTTTTGGGATATCTTGGGGCTTTGGGGACACAGCCCAAGAACATTTACAACGGAACTATTTCACTTGGAGCGTCGATGGGGTTTTAATGCACCGTACATCAAAGGAAATTATTATTTTCTTAAATTTGGCGATGCCGGCGTTCACTGCATGCAATGAGCTGCCCTATGAACAGTCGGCATTCGATATAGACAAGGTGATTCAATATTATTCTCTTACGAAAAACGACCGGCAGGTTAGTGCACTCGCGGTTTTTTGTTATGATCTTCCCTTGAGTCTTTGCAGGGCTGGAGAGGGAATCGAACTTCCGGCGGGTTCCGAGCTCAGACTTGACGAGAGGATCCTTGAGCCTGTCAGGGATTTTTCGCAGAATGCCGTAAAAAACGTTACTTATGGCTCAGTTTTCATGCACACCGAAAATGAAAGCCTTTTGAAATTTGATCTCAAGATCCTTGAGAGGCGGTATGAGAACGGTTTTCAGCTGCCAGGTCTAGAATCTTTGCAGATAAGTCCGGTTATCAGCAAAAAGTCCGAGTATCTGGCTGACGTGATCCAGCCGTCTCTGGCCGGATTTGCCGCAAGGGTCGATATTGCAAGCGGAGCGCCGGGGGATTCTGGCGGGCTATTGTTTACAGAGGAGAATATACCGGTTGACTTGTCCGGGCGCCTCAGATTTTCCATTTCATCCCTTGAACTTGCTAAAGTGCCCGCAGGGCGTCATATTCTTCGCCTTATTCTCACGTCAAATCCCAAAATTCTTAGCGAATCGACCCTGATCGGCGGCAAGGCCGATATCACCATATCCAGGGAGATAGATATTACTGTGGTTGAGTAATACTCCTTTCCAAATGCCGTGAAGCATATTTGCAAAGATTCAAATTGCCTATCAATTACATCACTTGTGAATATATTTTACATTAAGTAAGAATTATAACTACCTGTAATTTAAGTACTTCATATTTGGCTTGGAAGTTGCAGTATGGTTTTTGCGGTTTCGTTTTGACCGCGACTTTTATGAAACATGTCGGATGATGGCTGAAAACGGATTTGACTGAACAATGATTTAAATTTGAGGGGATTTTTATGATGTGGCGGTGTATTGCAATAGTTGCTCCCATGGCTGTACTACTTGGTTGCAATGGTCTTAATTCATCTAAGAAAGGTAATGATGCAGCAAGGGCATCAACGATTTATTTAAGGTTCAATTTACCTGATACAACTACGATGTCATCAGGGGGCTA
>JADFZC010000283.1:3125-4298 GCA_015232735.1 Oligoflexales bacterium
TAACAATGGCTATAACAATGGCTATAACAATGGCTATAACAATGGCTATAACAATGGCTATAACAATAGCTACAGAAACAATAACACTGGAACGATGAACCTTCTTGATTCCTACACTATCGATATCAGGCCGACAAACGGCTGCCCGGTAACTTCCAGTTCAACCAGCAGTTCAACCCCGAAGACAAGCTATTCCTATTCAAGCAGCTATACGAGCACCGTAACTGTGCTCATGTCAGCTGATTGTGATTATGAATATACAATCGAACTGGGCTGCCAGAGCTGCTCGCAGCAGTCACAACAGGGATACAACGGCGGTTATCAGCAACAGCAGCCGTATCCATATAACAATTATAATAACAGAGGATACCTCAGGGACTCCGAAGAAGAAGATTCAATGGCTTTATATACCAGCCTTACCAGGTCATTTTACAGGGCTACTGGGTATGTATCCTCCAACGAGCTGAGAAATTATGCGGCAAACAGCAGTTCTTCCTATACAAAAAGCTACAGCATACCGAATTTAAATTTCGTGGTGACAAATGAGGGCCGTACTATGGGAATGCCTGCTTCGGTCAGGGGCGGATACTGATTTTCCATAAACGGCTGGACTGTATTCCGTATGATCGCGAGACCTGAGGACCAGTCACATATAACCTCTGCTGTATCGAGCTGGATAGAGACAAACCACCTATCTGCCATGCGGGAAAATGTCGCTGAATTTATCTTGCCCTGATATCTTAAGGACTCCTTTAATCTTACAAAACCAAGATTGGGGACCCATATTTTCCGACCTGCCACTTTTATCTGATCACCCCCAACATAAAAGCTATCGTCCTGACCTTTCTTTTTAAACTTTGGTTTACCACCAAGCTTCTTAAAAAAACGGTTAAAGGCATTTTGCAGGTCGATAAATGGCTGTTGGGCAGCATATTTTGTTACCTCTTTTGTCCAAGGAAATTGTTCTTTTTTTATGGCATTAAATTTCTTCTTAAGAGATAAACCGGATATCTTCTCCTTTTCTTCACTTGAACAAGATCTGTTTTTTTCATAGAGAGTATTCCATTCGTTAAGAGCCCAATTATAAGTAAATCTCGAAACACCACACGCTCTGGCGAAATATGTTTTCTGTTTATTATTCGCTTTAAGTTCGATTTTGTGGGCAATTTGCAC
>JADFZC010000284.1 GCA_015232735.1 Oligoflexales bacterium
TTCAAGGAAACCTCGTCCTTCAGGGCGAGGTTATTCAAGCTAACCAAGATCAGGAGAGGTTTAAACCTCTCCTGATTCGACACCCGGTCCTTCAGGGCAGGGTTTACTTTTTAATTTTCTCTTGATGGAGAGTTATTATGCATGAAGAAAAGATCGCGGTGATCGGACTTGGCTATGTCGGCCTTCCTCTGGCCATTGCCTTTGCCAAAAAATTTTCATGGATCCGGGGTTTCGACATAAACCAGCGCAAGGTGAGGCAGCTGCAGGATGGTGTCGATGTAACCGGGGAAATCGACAACGCGGAGCTTGCCGGTACCAGACTTAAAATAACCTCGGACCCCTCCGACATAAGAGAGGCAACCGTTTTCATCGTAACCGTTCCAACCCCCGTGGACAAATTCAACACCCCGGATCTCACACCGGTCATAAACGCCTCTGAGTGTGTCGGCTCCCTTTTGAAGAAAGGCGACCTTGTGATATATGAATCAACCGTTTATCCGGGGGTGACCGAAGAGATCTGCGGTCCGATTCTGGCGAAGGCTTCAGGGTTAAGGCAGGGAACGGATTTCAAACTGGGTTATTCCCCGGAGAGGGTGAATCCCGGTGACAAGGAAAGGACGGTTGAAAAGATACTGAAGGTCGTATCTGCCGAAGATCCGAAAACTCTGGAAAGAGTCACCGGTCTTTACGGGAAAATCATTGTTGCCGGAATTCATAGGGCGCCTACGATAAAAGTGGCGGAAGCCGCCAAGGTCATCGAAAACACGCAAAGGGATATCAACATAGCATTCATGAACGAACTGGCCATTCTCTTCGACAGAATGGGCATAAGGACAAAGGATGTGCTTGAAGCCGCCAAGACAAAGTGGAACTTTCTCTCCTTTGAACCGGGACTGGTCGGCGGCCATTGCATAGGAGTCGATCCCTATTACCTGACAGCCAAGGCGGAAGAGATCGGATATAATCCCCAGGTAATTCTCGCAGGCAGAAGAATCAATGACAGCATGGGGCAGTTTGTAGCTCAAAAAACTGTCAAAATGATGATGAAAATGGGTCTTGTCTGCGACAGGACCAGGGTCGCCGTGCTCGGCATGACATTCAAGGAAAACGTAACGGACATCAGAAACAGCAGGGTGCCGGATATTTTGAATGAACTCAGGGATTATGGAATTTCTCCAAGCGTCTGCGATCCCCATGCCGACAGTGCGGAGGTTTACGAGGAATATGGATTCAATCTCACAGATTTTGAAGATCTGGAACATCTTGATGTCATAATCATCGCGGTAGCACACAAGATATATAAGCAAAATCAGGATACCATATTGAAAAAACTGAATCCGGAAAGGGGAATCCTGATCGATGTCAAATCGGCATTTGAAAACCTTAGAAAAGTTAATTCACTCACTTACTGGAGTCTGTAAATAATATATTGCATTGCTGTTAGAGGCGTCAAACTGGCAGCATATATAAAGATTTTTATTAACATATATTATTTTTTGTAGTATAAATCACCTTGCCTAGTGTTTGCTTAATTTTTACTAAAAAATATTAATACTTTAGCGTAATAATAAGATTTTATAAAAATGGAACAGATTATGAATATAAAAAATATATATGTCTTTTCAACCATATGCACAGCCTTTATGACATCGGGCTGCGGCAGCGAAAAGGATACTGTCAATCCATACTCTTCCATAAAATCAAAAACAGAAATTGAGCTCTTGAACAGAACCCTCTCCGTCAAGGAAAAAAAATATCCTGGCGACGGCAGGGCCCTGGTCATGAACAACAGGTTCAAATGGATGCAGAGAATCGAACTTGATGAAGCGCTTTCCAGCGTCGCCGGAAAAGTGACATTCCAGCCTGTAATCGCCGTTCTGGATTCCGGGATAGACTATGAACACCCGGCCTTCGAAAACAGGATAGTGGATACATCGATCTACAGCACACGCTGCGACGGAGACTCACGCGGATGCGACACATCGGAATATCAGTTCCCGAAAAGAACTCTGGGTGATGGAAATATCTTCCCGATTGGTACGGAAGGCCCCGGAAGAAACTGCATATCGGATGCGCAGGGCGACTCTCTGAAATGTTTTCACGGAACACATGTAGCCGGAATAGCGGCCGGTTTCGATCCTGACGCTAATGTTTTCGGCGTATGCCCCACCTGCAGAATACTCCCGGTGAAGGTGGTCAAAAATGATGGCAATATAAACGATGACGCGATAATAGGGGCGCTCGAATATATCGCCGATCTGAAAAGAGCCGGACTTCCCATAAGAATAATCAATTGTTCATTTGGAAAATTCATCAGTTCGGAAAGAGTCAACAGGGCCATAAAAAACCTGAGTTCATCATTCGATGACGACATATTGATTATTTCCTCTGCCGGCAATGAAAACACATCGTTAAGGGCATTCCCCGCCGCCCTGTCGAATGTGATCTCCGTTGCCAACGTCAACAGCTCCAATTTGAAAAAAGATGAAAAATCAAATTTCGGCCCCTGGGTGGATATTTCAGCTCCTGTCGGCAGGTGCGGATATTATGACGACGATACTGGATATGGCATCGTGTCCTCCATTCCCGGCACAGGCTGGAACAGCATGTGCCTGAACGGAACCTCCATGGCCGCCCCCATGGTTTCCGGGGTGGCGGGACTCGTTCTGTCCACAGATCCCGGTATCAAAGCATCCGAATTAAAAGAAAGGCTTGTTAAAAGCGCTGACGCCAAAGGTCTCTATGAAAGCAATCCGCAGTTTGTCACAAATTATAAGGAAAGGAGCATCATGCTGCTGGGCTCGGGGATTCTTAATGCAAGGAATGCCGTCAATAACAGGACATTCAGTCCGGATTCAGCCAAAGAAGCAGCAAAACGGGTCGATGTAAAGTGCGCCGCTATTGGAATAAGTCCGGTTTCCAGAATATCACTGCTGTTTTTCCTTGCGTTTCCGATATTTTTTGCCATAAAAAAATATCCTTAGGATATGCCAGCATTTTGGCAGATTTGCCGGTAAGGAGATGCCTTGAAAATTAGCCATACAGTATTTTTCCATTTTGTTTCGACATTCATTTATTTAACATATCCCCTGCTCGCCCAGACCGAAACCGGCAAGACAGATGACGAAGCTTATAATAAAAACATTGTCCAGTGGTTCCTGAGGGCCGGCGCATATCAGTTCAGCAGGGAATCCAGGGTTCCTGAGAATTCGGGAAACGGGACAGTTTCGGCCTATTCAGCAGAAAACAGGATTGATTCCCATCTCGGTCTTCTTTATGAAACCGGGGAAAACAGAGACTACTGGCTGAGCCTCGGGGTTGAACTGAAGGCCGACGCCGACTCTTCGCAGAAAGTATGGAGCAATTTTTTCAAGGAAGAGAGAGATTACGAACATTTTCCCCTCGCGCTGCACTACATGGAGCGAACCTACCGTCTTCGTTCCGAGATGGGCTATAATTTAAATGAGACCTTTGGGCTCACAGCAGAGGGCAGATATGACTATCTCCACGGGGGCTCCAATCTCTTCAGAAAATCTGATTCACTTTTAGGGAAACAGACCGAGCTGGGCCGCGTCTATCTTTTCAGGCCTTCACTGCTGTTAAACATATCGGAATCGGAATGGATTGACTTTTATACTCTCTTTTATAAAAGAATCGATAAAATCACGGACATATACTCCTTTAAAACCTACGACTCAAAAAACAAGAGCTTCGGCCTGAAATTTCACCAGACATTTGATGAACCTTTTATCGGCCTTTCGGCGCATGTGTTCCGATACAAACTTATTTTTAACGATTATACAAACGACTTCGT
This sequence comes from Oligoflexales bacterium, assembly GCA_015232735.1. The sequence goes on from JADFZC010000284.1 coordinate 3,815, forward strand.
AAGAACCGGCTTTTCAACCGAGGGAAATATGGAGACTTTTGAAGGCAGAATCATCCTCGGCCTATACCTGGCCCTTTATATGGATAATTATGATGTGCCAAAACCAGGCGTGGAAGGCTGTCAGGACGAGTCCGCCTCAGGTCCGTCGCCGGGACTTATATCCTGCAAGAGAATCGATAACCGGGGTTCCGTTGGAACGACCTTCCACTACGAAATCGATAATTCATCGAGAGTGTCGCTCAGATACCTGTACGAGCAAAATAAAAACAGCAGGATGGATATTTACAATTTCAGCCAGCACAGGCTGCTTCTTATGTATACCTATACCTGCGACGGTTTGAAGGACAAAATTCCCTATCACCTTGATTTTGGTGACGAGGCGCTGACCCTGATTGAAGGAAGATAGCGGTCAGGCACCTTTTTTCTTAATCAAGTTTAAGGAAACCTCGTCCTTCAGGGCGAGGTAGTTCAAGCTAACCAAAA
>JADFZC010000018.1 GCA_015232735.1 Oligoflexales bacterium
AGTATCGAAATGTACTCAAAGGCATACCAGAAGCAAAAGGCAATTGTTGAGAACGCAATTGAATCCCAGGAAAAACTTGAGGCTGAAGAAAAGAAAAAGACGGGGTACGGCATTCTCAAGATCCCCACGGTATTTGGGGAGAGTTTTCCAGGTATGCTTCTAAGATTAAAGGATAAATATTCTATATATCACGAAGAACTAGAGGATAACCTGAAACTTAGACGAGAAACAACTAAAAAATTTAATGATCCCGAAGATGGAAATCATGAATTTAGAAATTTTAGATCACTCAATCAAAGAAGAAGCCCAAGACTGGAAGTCCTTGGAAAAATATCCGTGTGGGGACAGTTAACAGATGAAAACGCAATGTACTACGAAACGGAGCAATTGGCAAAAAACGCTGCCGCTGAACAGCGAAAAATAGAATTTTTTGCGGAACCAAAGATCATATTGACTCAAGATAACAGTGCCCCAATAAGAATTGCAGGAGTATCTTCCCAGACTTCCTTTTTGGCACTTTCATCACTTGAAGGGCTTGATAAAAAACTTGAAATGATAAATGCATCATTTTTTGGTTCAAATGGTAAGACAGAAATAATAAAGGAACCTCTGGTTGGAGAAATTAATCCGAAATTGATTGAAAGCATTATCACAAAGAATAAATTTGAAATTCAACTCTGCTATGAGCTTGCATTGAGACGAAACAAGACGCTTAATGGGAAAATGGAGTGGAAATGGCGCCTGGATTCTCGAGGAACACTATCAGAGCTTGCTCTTGTTGATTCAACGATAGAAGATAGAAGGATGGCCCACTGCATACAAAACAAGATAGCGTCGTGGAAATTTCCACGACCGAACAGAGGCAGTGTCGAAATTACTTATCCATTTTATTTTTCAAGAAGCGCACCTGCCCTATAAGTAGCGATGGCAGGATTTTAAAATGCTTATGATATCCATGTTTAGTTAGTAACTGGCGCGAAAGCGCCAGTGACGTATCCTGGCGAACGAAGTGAGCATAGGATCTGTCTCGAAATATCAACATGTTACAACTGAATCCTCTGCAAACGCAGCGAGTATAGGATCTCCTCGAAATTTCGACATATTTCAACCAGATCTTATTCTTTTCTTCGCATGCCAGGATACGTTCGCGGCGTGTTTCGCACCGCGGTACTATTAAATCAATCGCAAAATGTATTCATTACTTTCTTAAATAATGAAAATTAGCTATGAATCAACTTGAAATATTGGATCAGTTAAAAAATCGTTCCCCACAAGATGTTTTTATAATTATCTTCGGAGGATGCCGTGATTTTGGAATGAATTTGACTGGTTACTATAATAAGAATCGCTTGTTCCTTGTGGATTGCGGAACCAGATTTACTCCCCCCTGGTATCCTGGAGTTGATCGGGCAATGCCAGATATCGATCCTGCAGTAGAAAAACTTGGGGGAATACATTCGTATCTAATCACTCATGCTCATGAGGATCATATTGGTGCCTTGCCGTATCTTCTAAAAAAATGGCCGGCACCAATCTATGGAACACCTTGGTCAATCGAAATCATAAAAGATAAACTGACAAAAATGGCATTCGATATCTCCTCCTACAATTTCTGCACAGTAATTCCTGGTGACAGAACTGTTACTGACAATTTCGATTGCGAATGGCTTCATGTGAATCATTCAGTGCCAATGTCCGTTTCTCTCTTAATGGTAATAGGTGGATGTTCGATACTCCACTCAGGAGACTTCAGACTAGATGAATCACCTCTTTACGAGTCATCTATTAACTTAAATCGCCTTAAAAATTTGGCACAAAATGGCCTGGATTATTATTTATGTGACAGCACAAATGCCAACTCCGAAAGTGGAGGGACTAGCGAGAAAGATGTATTCCTTGAGATTGAAAAAGTTTTTAAACAAACACAAGGAGCAATATTTTTTACAACATTTTCAAGCAATTATTGGAGAATACGATCTGCCCTTGAGTTAGGTGAAAAGTTAGGGCGAAAAATTGTGCTTGTAGGATCTGGCATTCAAAAATCCATCTCTCTTGGTCGCAAGTTAGGACTTGACAGGCAGGACGCTGATTCCTATTTGGAAGAAATTGACTCCAGACAATATTCACGAAAAAAACTACTTTTTATAGTCAGCGGATGCCAGGGTGAACACAGGTCTGCCCTTGCAAGAATTATTAACGGAGAACATCAGCATATTAGTCTTAATTCTGAGGACACATTGATATTCTCTTCCCGTGCAATTCCGGGAAATGACATCGCCATCCAAGAGCTTATCAGTAAATCCACAAAGATCGGAGCACATGTCATAACAGATAAAACAAACGCAAGAATTCATGCCAGCGGGCATGCTTACAGACGAGAACTATCCGCAATTCTTGACATTTTAAAGCCCAGAAACTACATCCCGATTCATGGAGCCTTCACACAGCTCCGTGCAAATAGGCAAATTGCCTCTGAATTGAATGAGTCCGGTACTAAAAGTCATTGTATGGAAAATGGTGATATTCTCCACCTGAAAGATCCAGATCCGATTAAAATCGGAACTATTCAATTTTCTGAAAGCTATATTGACTCTTGGTCGCAGATGCCGATTCCAGAGGCTACTGTTAAAGAAAGAATAAAGATTAGTACCTCTGGTTTATGCATAGCAAGTGGAATTTTCTCCTTTAAGGAGGAAAAATGGATTCAAAAACCTGATTTTGAATACCTTGGGCTCCACTTTCCAGAGACTTTAAACCTTGATGATTTTGAAAGATATTTGACAGATATTATAGAAAGTGATTTATCACTTGAAAATAAATCAAGAAACTTAGATCATATCCAATTGAACGAATTGCTTCGATTAAAAATTAGGCGTGAGTTGGCTACCATTTTAATTAAAAAGCCCATTGTGAAGTCAAAGTTTCATTTTTTGTAGGATCGATAGGTATAAAAGGAAAATAATTTGAAGTACTACCTGGAAAATAAAGAAACCATTATAAAAGCGCCTCCCTTCACTGTGGAAAAAATTCAGGTTGGCTCGTCCTCGACAGCAATAAAACATTTGCATCCTTACTATAGACTTAATTGTCCGGACTGGGTCAATATCCTCCCTGTCACTGAAAGCAAAGAAGCTATCTTAATAAAACAGCTTAGATTCGGAAACATGAAATTGGTATTGGAAACTCCCGGAGGAGTAATTGACCAAAAAGACAAATGTCCGGAAGATGCTGCATTGAGAGAACTTGAAGAAGAGACAGGATATACGACAAATGAATTGATTTCTCTTGGGTCCATTAACCCCAATCCGGCAACGCATACAAATAAAATTCACATGTTTTTGGCTTGCAATTCCTTTTTAAACGAGAATCGGACACATTTTCCAGACGGAAATGAGGATATTGAAACAACTCTAATAAATTATTCCCTACTCGATAAAATGGTCAGGGAAGGAAAAATCGACCATGCGCTCTCTGCTTTAACCATTTTATTTGCTTTAAAATATATGGAAGAAAATTTATGAAGCAACCTGAAAAAAAAGAATTCATACTAAAAGCAAATGGTCAGACAAATGTCGGGAAAATCAGAAACACAAATCAAGACTCCTTCCTTATCGACATTGAACAAAAACTTTTTATTGTAGCTGACGGGATGGGGGGACATGCCGGAGGGGAGATTGCAAGCAGACTGTGCGTACAAGAAATCTCAAAATTCCTTCAGAAAAATGACCCTGTTTTTAAGCACAGTCAGAAAAAAGATGCCGTAACTTATCCGCAAATCGCAAGTGTGATGACGAATGCTGTAAATTACGCTTCTTCAAAAATATATGAAAATGCGCTTGAAGATCCCACCCTGAGAGGAATGGGCACAACTGCAACTGTTGTGAAAGTTTCGTCAGATAAAGCTTTTTGCGCCCACGTGGGAGACAGTCGTCTCTACCTCTTCCGAGCAGGATACATATATCAAATCACCCATGACCATTCTCTTGTAAGCGAACAAGTCAGAGCCGGCCTTCTATCAGAAGAGGAGGCGGCAAGTCATCATCTTAGAAATGTAATTACAAGAAGCGTGGGATATCAGGAGGAAGAGGATGTAGACACTGTCTCCGTGGACCTGGAGAAAGACGATTTCCTTTTGCTTTGCAGTGATGGGCTCCATGGAAAGGTTACTGATGTGGAAATAGCTATGTCACTGAAATTACATGGGCTTGACGCAACAACGGAGCTGATAAATCTTGCCAATGATCGAGGGGGAGAAGATAATATCACTGTTGTTATAGCAAAAACTCAAGAAGAATAATAAATGTCCGATATCTAAGTCAGGATTCATAATCAATCGCTGGTGATTTCAAACCAGGGACGTATCCTGACAAGCGAATCTTACATAGGATCTCTCCCGAGATTTCGACCTGAAGCAAACAGATCCTATATCCGTTTCGCTCATCAGAATGCATTGCATGTTCAAGAATTGGCGAACAGACAAGAACGCATCCATTACAGGAGCCCTCTAATAATGCGACGTATTGTAATAATGATCGTCCCGGAATACATGAATTCCACAAGGCAGTTCGCCATCCCTATTGTCCTTGTGAAGTTTATTTTTGTTGTTGCCTTATTTTTTTTGGCCTATTTGGGATATCTGATTTCCGATTATATTCACTTGAGAAAATTAAAGGAAACGTACAATACACTTGCCTTGGAAAATGAAGGACTAAAGGGTGAAGCAAAACTTTTGGCCAGCAATTTAGAAAATGTCAAAAGATCTTTAAGAAGAGTTCAAACCTATGGAGAAAAGCTAGCTGAAATAACTCAGCTCCAAGTTAGTGATGTAAGTAAAAAAACCGGCATTGGTCCACTCTCCGTAGCAGAATACAACATCGCTCAGAAAAATTCGTCGAATAAAGATTCAAAAAACTATTTTCCTCTGGGTATCGATATTGACAAACTCGTTTTTAAAACTGTCTTTGATAACCTTGACAACGTTGGACAAGAAGCCAATGAAAATGCACTTGAACTTCAGCGGCTGCTTTCAAAACTCAGTCAGGAAAAATCCATGCTATTATCAATACCTTCAATAGCTCCAGTAAATGGGTGGCTTGCTTCTGGATACGGATCCCGAATCTCTCCCTTCACGGGGAAAAAAATATGGCATATGGGGATAGACATCGCTTCTCCAATAGGAACTCCAGTATATTCTCCAGCAGGTGGAGTTGTCATTTTCTCTGGTGCAAAATCAGGTTTTGGCAAATTTATTATGATCGCCCATGGATACGGAATCGTCACCCGCTATGGTCACAATGCTGAAAACCTGGTCCAGGCAGGTCAAAAAGTTAAAAGGGGGGATCAAATCGGAGCTGTGGGAAGCACCGGAAGGACAACTGGCCCACATTGTCACTATGAGGTTCTGGTAAACGGAATAAATGTGAATCCCAAAAAATTTATATTAAATGATTTCCATTATTAACTTTCTTATCATATATCATGCATCTTTGATATTTAATATCAACCTTAATATACCAATAATTCCAGCAACACTGCTTTGTGTCCATTATTATTTCCAAAACATTGGGAAATAATTATTCTTCTAATAATTAAGTCATGGTTATACATAAAAAGATACGATATAATTCTTGCTACGTTGATAGAGTCATATGAATAATTAGTCCTTGGCGCGAAAGCGCCAAGGACGTATCCTGACGAGCGAAGCGAGTATAGGATCTGTCTCGAAATATCAGCAAGTTACAATAGATCCTATGCTTTTCTTTGCTTGCCAGGATACGTCGCTGCGCATTTTGCGCCAGCGACTAATTGCCCGATTGACACAGGGAGTGACTTCGAAAATGCCCTTGCCAAACGGCAAAAAAATTTGATGAGGACATTTTCAAATAAACAGTGATAAAAAGCAATAGATCTGTAAGGATTATGGCTTTGTAAAATAGCACAGAAAAGAGATGTTCTTATGTTTGGACTAGCGAAAAAAATATTCGGTACAAAGAATGACCGTGAAATAAAAAGATATAGAGGAATAGTATCTAAAATTAACGAAATAGAACCTAATTTCAAAAGGTTGTCTGATGATGAGCTGAGGGCAAAAACAGGGGAATTTAAATCCAGGTTTGAGAAAGGGGAAACGCTGGAAGAGATTATGGTGGAAGCTTTTGCAGCAGTCAGGGAAGCTTCCATAAGGACGTTAGGTATGAGACACTTTGATGTCCAGCTTATAGGTGGAATGACTCTCCACGAGGGCAGGATTGCAGAAATGAAAACCGGAGAAGGTAAGACCCTTACGGCGACATTGGCTGTATATCTAAATGCCTTAGCCGGCAAAGGCGTTCATATTGTGACGGTTAACGACTATCTTGCTCAACGCGATGCTGAATGGATGGGAAAAATTTATTCATTTCTTGGAATGACAACAGGACTCATTATTCACGGCCTCAACGATGACGAAAGAAGAGAATCATATCATTTTGATATCACATATGGAACAAATAACGAGTTCGGTTTTGATTATCTCCGCGACAATATGAAAACGGATCTTTCCAGATTTGTTCAAAGGCCCCATCATTTCTGCATAGTGGACGAGGTCGATTCAATATTGATAGACGAGGCAAGAACCCCGCTGATCATTTCCGGTCCCACTGATGCTTCAACAGAGTTATATGTAAAAGTGAATTCCGCAATCCCAGGCCTGCACAAGGATAGCGATTACATTTTTGACGAAAAAGGCAGAACCGTCACGTTGACAGATGACGGTATCAGCAAAATGGAAAAAAGGCTTAGAATTGAAAACTTGTATGACCCCAAAAATCTTGAAATCCTCCATCATGTGCAACAAGCGTTGAAGGCGCATGTCGTTTTCAAGAAAGATGTGGATTATGTTGTAAAGGATAGAAAAATAATTATCGTTGATGAGTTTACAGGCCGACTTATGCATGGCCGCAGATATAGTGATGGTCTTCATGCCGCGTTGGAAGCAAAAGAACACGTTCCTGTAGAAAAAGAAACTCAAGTACTTGCCACTATTACATTTCAAAACTATTTTAGATTATATGGCAAACTTTCCGGAATGACTGGTACGGCGGATACTGAAGCCGTTGAATTCAAAAAAATATATAATCTTGACGTCGTCGTCATTCCAACAAACAAGCCCTTGATTAGAAAAGACGAAAATGATGAAATATACCGCACTGCAAAGGAAAAATTCACTGTAATTGCTGACGAAATTGCCGCCTCACAAAAAAGAGGACAACCTGTTTTGGTCGGTACGGTATCCGTGGAAAAATCAGAGTTGCTTTCTTCCCTCCTGCAGAAGAGAAGTATCCCCCACGAAATTTTGAACGCCAAAAACCATTCGCGGGAAGCAACGATCATTGCAAATGCAGGTCAAAGTGGAAATGTCACCATTTCCACTAACATGGCCGGTCGTGGAACAGACATCGTTCTTGGACCTGGTGTCGTTGGTCTGGGCGGATTGTATGTAATAGGAACTGAAAGGCATGAATCGAGAAGAATAGATAACCAGTTAAGAGGCCGCTCCGGAAGACAGGGTGATCCAGGGAGAACCAAATTTTATTTATCTCTTGAAGATGATCTAATGAGAATTTTTGCATCGGACCGTTTATCCGCGATCATGGGCCGCCTTGGGATGAAAGAAGGTGAAGCAATTGTTTCCCCGATGGTTACAAAAGCCATTGAACGCGCCCAAAAGAGGGTTGAAGAACAAAACTTTTCCAGCAGAAAACATGTGCTGGAATATGACGACGTAATGAACCAGCAGAGGCGGGTTGTTTACTCAAAAAGGCTTCAAGTTTTAAATGAAACCTCCAATTTTGATTTTATCAGAACTGCTGTAACAAGCATGATAGAGGGGATAGTAAATAAATGCTCTCCGGAAAACAAAGGAACAAAAAGTTGGGATTTCAGGGAGATACATTCTGAAATCAGGTCCGAATTCGGTATCGACGTAGACGTTTCGACGATACCTGAAGAAAATCTTTCTGTTGAAGCTATTTCGTTTGTAGCATCAGACAAAGTCATGGAAAAATATGAAGAGAAGAAAAACTCCGTCGGCACAGAAATGATGCGCAAAGTGGAAAATTTCGTCTACCTGCAAATTGTGGATCAAATCTGGAAAGAACATTTAAGAAATATGGAACACCTTCAAGATAATGTAAGACTAAGAGGATATGCTCAAAGAGATCCATTGCAGGAATATAAAAAAGAGGCATTTAAGTTGTTTGAAAGCACAATGATACGTATGGAAGATGAAGCCGCTCTTGCACTCCTTCGAATGCCTCCTCCTGAATTTGCTTCCCCAGAGGAATATGAGGTAGAAGAACCTGACGAATCCAGCATGAAATTCAACCATCCTGAAGCAGCCCCCTCTTTTGCTACCCAAAATAACGAAAGCGGCAAATCACCCGCTTCTAAAAACCATGAATTGATATATCATGGATCCAGGGAAGCTCCTCAGCAACAGCCCAAGGTCGAAACTTATGTCCGGGAAGGCAAAAAAGTCGGGAGAAATGACCAATGCCCTTGCGGTTCCGGGAAAAAATATAAGAAATGCCATGGAGTTCCCAATGCTACGTAAATTTAGTCTTTTGGAACATCTCTATTAAACCATTTTAATGGAGCTTTTATGAGTCGCATCTTGGAATATCAGCCAGTGGAAGAAGAAGTTATTGTTTCCAGAATCCTGGTTCAGATTCATCAAAAAGTGGATATGGAATTCCCAAATGCCGCTCCCGCTTCCAAACGATTTGCAAAAACAATAATTAATTTTGCAGATAATGAACATACCAAGGGCAGTTCATCACCATTGGACCAGGAAATAGAAATACCTCCTCCTCCAGTTGCGAGAAATGTCGGGAAAATGTCCGAAAAGCAGGCTCATCAGTCACGTAGAAATAAAAATAGATCAGAGGACACCTTTGATGTAAGTAGCGGTAAAAATAACTATTATATGAAATCAACTTATCCACCGGCCGTTCCGACCCTATCTAACCATTCTAATTCCAAAGAGTATAAAATTGGCTCCTCGTTTCCTCTTAGAATCTTAATATTACTAACCTTTTTTTTGGCTATTATCTGTCTGATACTCTATTATCTACTCAAATAATCCATTGTTTCTTTACAGATCCTGAAAAAATGTATTATACCTACATGAACATTTTTTTATTTTGATAAAGTTTTTCTGGTATTAAACTTTTTAATAATTTAGGAATATTAAATGATTAGACATGATGGACGATCAAATGTTCAAATGCGTCCGGTTAGGTTTATACCTAACTATACAAAAAACGCTGATGGAAGTGTCTTGGTTGAATTCGGCGAAACCAAGGTTTTATGCACCGTATGTATTGAAAGCGGGGTCCCCTCGTTTTTAAGAAATGCCTCTCCAGCCCAAGGCTGGTTAACAGCCGAGTACGCCATGCTGCCAGGAGCTACAAGCGGAGGAAGAGCCAGAAGAGAAAGACCCAGTCCATCAGGGAGGTCTCATGAAATTCAAAGGCTTATCGGACGATCTCTTCGAGGAATAATTGATTTGACTTTATGCCCGGATATTACTTTCTCTGTAGACTGCGACGTGATCCAAGCAGATGGAGGAACGCGGACAGCTTCCATCACAGGTTCTTTTATTGCTCTTAAAATTGCTGTAGATAAACTTCTCCGTAAGGGAACTCTTCGTAATAATCCAATTTTGGATGCTGTCGCGGCAGTTTCAATCGGACTTAAGGATGGAGAGCTTTTGATAGACCCGGACTATGAGGAAGATTTCACTGCAGATCTTGATATGAACGTTGTCATGACACAAAGCGGGAAAATCCTCGAAATTCAAGGAACAGCAGAACGAGCGGGGGTGGCTTTTTCAAAAGAGGATGTAACCAGGATAGTGGAAGCGGCAGAAACAACTTTGCAGCCTTACTTTGAATTGCAACAGGCTGCGGCTGACGGTCAGGAAGTCGAGGGGTAATATTACCCTTCTCTAACCTTTACAATTGTTGACCATTGTGACATTCGAGCTAAATTTTTTTTTGTGTTATCCGAACAATAAGTGAATATTTTTCTATATTCACTGGAAACGTATTATGACAGAACACAAAAAAAATAAAAAAAACCGGATGATCTCTTTCAGGTTAACTGAGGAACAATACCGTTTCCTGGAATCACTTTCAGTCCGAATCTACACAGAAACCGGATTCAAAATAACCCGGGCATCAATTATCTTGAAATTAATGGAACTAGGTTTGCCAATTTTGGAAAAAGAATTTTCAGGGAATGAAAATAATACTGCGTCTACTTTAATCAAGAAAATTGGCTCTTAAAAAATCCCTGTTCATTTTGGCAATCGCCTTCACATCGATTCCCTTTGGACAAACACCTTGACATTCCTTCAAATTGCTACAATTACCAAAACCTTCTCCCTCCATCGCGGCGAGCATGCTTTTGACTCTCCCGCTTCGTTCCTCTTTACCCTGAGGCAACGTTGCCAGATGAGATATCTTTGCAGCAACATAAAGCATTGCAGAAGCGTTCTTGCATGCAGCAACACATGCACCGCAACCAATGCACTGTGCCATATCCATAGCTTCATCCGCTGTCTTCTTCGATATCAGTATGGCATTTGCGTCTTGTGCTCCCCCTGTATTAACAGAAATGAAACCGCCTTTTTGCATTATTCTCTCAAAAGCAGAACGATCTACCACAAGATCCTTGATTACCGGAAATGCCTTTGCCCTAAAAGGCTCAATGTATATCTCATCTCCATCATGGAAATGCCTCATGTGAAGTTGACAGGTTGTCGTTTCCTTCTGATGACCATGAGGTATTCCATTAATAACACAAGAACAGGCCCCGCATATTCCTTCTCGGCAATCATGATCGAACGCTATGGGTTCAATACCTTTTTTAAACAACTCTTCGTTTACCTGGTCGAGCATCTCTAAAAAAGAACTGTCAGGTGAGATGTTTTTTGCTTCATATCTTTCAAGCCTTCCCTTTTCACTTGAACTTTTTTGGCGCCAAACATGAAGAACAAGATCCATTATTTATAGCTCCTTGTAACTAATTCCAGATTTTCAAAAGATAATTCCTCCTTGTGACGTTTTGGAGTGACTCCCTTTCCTTTATACTCCCATACTGCCACATGACAGAAATTCTCATCGTCCCTTCTGGCTTCTCCATCTCCTGTTTGATGTTCTTTCCTGAAGTGCCCTCCACAGGATTCCTCCCTCATGAGAGCATCCAGGCACATCAGCTCTGCAAATTCAAGAAAATCGGAAACCCTTAATGCCTGTTCAAGAGACTGATTGAAATTACCTGAAGAACCCAGGATATTCAGGTTATTGCCAAATTCCTCACGGATTGCAGGAATCTTGCTGAGAGCCGTCTCAAGGCTCTCTTTTGTCCTTGCCATTCCGCAATTTTCCCACATAACTTTCCCAAGTTCCTTGTGAAAAGAATCAACACTTCTCTTACCCTTCAAATTAATAAGCGTTTTTATCCGTTGTGAGGCCAATCTCTCAGCCTCCTGGAATTCAGGATGTTCCAAAGTAACTTTTTCCAATTTATTTGAAGCCAGATAATGCCCAATAGTAACGGGAATAATATAGTACCCATCGGCCAGTCCCTGCATAAGGGCGCTTGCGCCCAGGCGGTTCCCACCATGATCCGAGAAATTTGCCTCTCCAAGCACATGAAGTCCATCAAGGGTACTCATCAAATTGTAGTCAACCCAAAGCCCACCCATCGTATAATGTGCGGCCGGATAAATTCTCATGGGATCTTCATATGGATTTTCCGCTGTTATCCTTTCGTACATTTCAAAAAGATTTCCGTATCTTTCTTTTATTACATCTTTTCCAAGCCTGCTTATGGCATCTGAAAAATCCAGATAAACACCATATCCGGTACTGCCAACACCACAACCGGCATCACATACTTCCTTGGCACTTCTTGAAGATATGTCCCTGGGTGACAAGTTACCGTAACTGGGATATTTCCGCTCAAGATAGTAATCCCTTTCCATTTCGGGTATATCTTTTGCAGATCTGGAATCCTTGCTTTTCTTTGGAACCCAAACCCGTCCATCGTTGCGAAGAGATTCCGACATAAGGGTCAACTTTGACTGATGCTCTCCGCTCACAGGAATGCACGTCGGATGAATCTGGGTATAACAGGGATTTGCAAATCCGGCGCCCTTTTGATATGCCCGATAAATTGCAGAAACATTACATCCCTTTGCGTTAGTAGAAAGAAAAAACACATTGCTATAGCCTCCAGTAGCAAGAACTACTGCATCCGCTGTATGTGAAGATATCTGCCCTGTTATCAAATTTCTTGTCACCACCCCCCTAGCCTTGCCATCAATTACAACAATATCGAGTACATCTGTCCTTGGGAACATTTTTACCTGGCCAAGTCCAACCTGGCGGTTCAAAGCGGAATAGGCGCCAATCAAGAGTTGTTGCCCTGTTTGCCCCCTTGCATAAAAAGTTCTGGAAACCTGTGCTCCACCAAAAGAACGGTTGTCGAGAAGCCCACCATAGTCTCTTGCAAAGGGAACCCCTTGAGCCACACATTGATCAATGATAGAAGAGCTTAATTCCGCAAGACGGTAAACATTGGCTTCCCTTGATCTGAAATCGCCTCCTTTTACAGTGTCGTAAAACAGTCTGAAAACACTGTCCCCATCATTCTGATAGTTCTTTGCAGCATTTATTCCCCCCTGAGCCGCAATGCTATGGGCTCTTCGTGGACTATCCTGAAAACAAAAGGCCAGCACCTCATAACCAAGCTCTGCCATTGAAGCTGCTGCCGACGCCCCCGCAAGCCCTGTACCCACAACAATAATTCTATACTTTCTCTTATTGGTGGGATTTACCAGTTTCATCTCGAATTTATGACGACTCCACTTTTGAGCAAGAGGACCATGGGGTATTTTAGAATCCAAATTCATTCGATCTCTCCTCTACAAGCCAAACTTAACAATAAGCGGAATCGACATCATTCCAAAAGTGATAAGCCATCCAACAACAACAGGCAGATCATTGAGAAAAATGTCGTATTTTTTATGATTAATACCAATGGTCTGAAATAGGCTGGCAAACCCATGGCTAAGATGCAATCCCAACAAAAAGACGAAAATCAGATATGAAAAAATATAAAGTGGTTTTTGGAAAGCATCTACAACCATACCGTAGACATCATCCCTTCCAAGCGCATCAATAACTGTTTTTGTGCGAGGCAATATTTTAAATGTATAGTGTGCAAGGTGTAACAAAAGAAAAAATAAAATCCCTAATCCCGAATAAATCATGGTCCTTGCGGAAAAACTTGCTTTAATAAAATTTTGGTTTGCATATGAAATCGGTTTGGCAGCCCAATTTTGCAGAGTGAGTACTATCCCTAAAAAAACATGAATTATAAAACAGCAGCCAATAATAATCCTGGCAATCCATATTCCCTTTAGAGGCAGATTTTTTAAAGTTAAAGCATAAACATTCAGCATATCAGGTCCTTTAAAGACCAGTAGGTTACCCAGCAGGTGAAAAAAAACAAAACCAATCATTGCAAATCCGGTCATTGCCATTAGCACCTTGAAGCCAATAGAAGATTTTAAAAAACCTACAATCCAACGCATTTTCTTAATTCCTCTCTGTCCTTACGTATTTTGCCGGTTAACCGCCGGGAAGCTTAGCTCACCAAGATAAATCACTGGCAACTTTGAAGCTGTCTGAAAGCCCAGAACTCTTCGCCTCTCATCGTCGGAAAATCCTCATTTGCCAACGTATAAACTCCGATTTTCCCTCTCCTTCCGCCTTGATCTCTGGGCTTTCAGACAGCTTCTAAGGCCCCACAGAGACAACAACCCTGTTCTGGGTTTCTATCAATCTTCTGGCAACCTTTCTCACTTCTTCAAGCCTCACCCTTTCAATACTGGATGGATATGTCAAGAAATCCATATAACCAATACCATATGCCTCCATGAGTGCCATGGTCATAGCCTGAGATTCGCTCCTTTGCAAGTCCGATTCATGTCCGCCGATAAGATACTGAATCGCTCTTTCAAGTTCATTTTCAGTGGGGAGCTCTTCGCATAACAAATTCAGCTCATCAATCAACGCATCCCTGGCCACGGAGGCTTTCTCAGGAAGACATGCAATATATGCCCCAAAAACCCCTGGATGACAACCATAAGTGACCATGGGTGTAACAGAATATGCCAAACTTTGCTGATCCCTCAATTTTGTGAAGAGACGCCCGCCCGCACCACCCAGTATCGTAGCTGCAACATCAAGGGCGGCCCGATCCCTGTCTGACCAATCCAACCCTCTGTATCCAACAACTATGTGCGTTTGTTCTCTTTCCTTGACGATATGCTTTTCATATTTTTCCGGACTATTTATCAATAATTTTGAAGGAAAATGAACTCTTTGAGGTGTCTTAGGACAAAGACCGCCAAATGAGTCCAGAAGCAGCTTTCTGACTTCCTTTTCAGAATAACTCGTGACACATCCAAAAACCCATGGACGATTGTCTCTCAATTCCAAATAAGCGGACAAAAGCATTTCAGGGTTAAATTTTTCTATTGAATTCCTGGTTCCATATATTGGATGTCTGTAGGGGTGAGTGCCAAAAATCGCCCTTTGAAATTCTTTTATAGCTATGTTGGCTGGAGAATCCTCTTCCGAATCAATCGAGTTCATTATCTCCCGTTTTATTGTTCCCCACTGTTGCTCTGGAAAGACAGGATTAAAAAAACTGTCTGATAATATCGTTAGCAGATCCCTTGTGTGTTCTGTCAAACACTGCAGTTTCAATCCGAAACTATCTTTTCCTGAAAATCCCTGAAGAGTGGCTCCTGTACCCTCAACTATTTTTATCAAATCGTCATAGGATAATTTTGTTGTTGCATTCGCGAGAAGCGCGCTAACTGAATTATACAGACCCGCAGTTTCATCAGATTCAGCCCTGAGCCCCCCTTCACTGGCAGCAACTAAAGTGAACATGTTACTCTGAAGATTCCGTCGATATGCCAGAGTAACACCATCGAATAATTCAATAAGAATCGGTTCTCCCTGATTATTCAAAGTTTTGTGTCTTTTTCCAAAAATATTCCTGACTTTCTTTTTTGCAGAACCCTGTTTAATCCCCTTAAGATAGGCCTCCTTGATATCTTCTTCTGTAATACTTGACTCTATAGGAACAAGTCCTGAAATAACCACATTTTCCAAATCAAGCCATCTTTCAACTGCGCTTTCGATAGTAGCGGCATTTATCTGATCCAACAAATAAAAATACACTTCCTCATAAGCCAGCCCCAAAGATGTGGTCAAACCAAATCCCAAAACACGTGCCTGTCCGCAAACAGTCTCTTCCTGATAGACTCTGTCCACCTTTAAATTTGCTCTGGCACGTTCAAGTTCCTCAGCAGTTATTTGGTTACTGTTCTTTAATTTGGCCATTTCGAGGGATAGTTTACTGACCGTTTCAATATATTGATCCTGTTCCGGAAAGGCGCTCAATGAAAACATCCCGCCAAATTGCGGAGAATATAGGGAACATCCAATGGAACTGACAATCCCGAGTTCATCTCTGAGAACTCTATTAAACCTGCTTCCATCTCCAGCTCCAAGAGAAAAAGCTACCAAATCAAGTGCCATGGTATCCGGATGTTCAAGCGGCGGAGCTTCATATGCCACTTCCAATCTCATCTGCTGATAATCTCCCCTGACAAGCTGAACATTCATTCCCTTCAATTTGTTTTTATTTGAATACTGAACAGTCCTCGAAAATGCATTTTTCCTTAAGCCAAAATATTTCTGTATAGATGAAAACAGATTATCTGTCTCAAAATCTCCAACAACAACAAGTTTAATGTTTTCCGGCTGATACCAATCATCATAAAAACGTAGAAGTTTTTCCCGTGTATATTTTTGAACATCCTCCTCACACCCAATAATCGGCCTTGATGCCTCCGTACCCCTATATAACTCTTTAAACAAATACCTGCCTACCAGTGAAGCGGGATTATCCTGGTTCCTTCTTATCTCTTCCAGGACAACCTCTTTTTCTCTCTCAATTTCCCCGGAATCAAAAGAACTGTTGTAAATTGCGTCCGAAAGCACGTCCAAACCGGTTTCTATATTTTTTGAAGACAGTGTGAGGTGGTAAACCGTTTTGTCAAATGTGGTATATGCATTGATATCTCCTCCTGAGGTTTCTATTATTTTGGAGATCTCGCCAACCTCCCTTTTTTTTGTGCCTTTAAAGAGCATATGCTCAATCATGTGAGCCATGCCTCTTTGATCCTCTTCTTCATAAAGAGAGCCGACACCCACCCAGCATTGGATGGCAACCATTTTTACGAAATGATTTTCCTTCAAAACGACATCAAGCCCATTTCCGAGTGTCCTGTAAGTGATCATAACTTCTCTTATATTTTTATATTTTACATGGAAACCAAAATGTTGAGACTTAGGGCGCTCTGTGTGTCTTTATACTTTAGATAAGGCTTTGACAGGCTATATGAAAATGAAAATCTCTGATGCACCAGCGCCAATCCGCCTGACAGCGTCTGCCTCTTATCTTCAGTTAAAGTCTGACCGTATGATAAAAGAATTCTCAGTACATCATATATTTTTGCCGTGAATGACATTAACGCCATACGCTCAGGGGTCTTATATTTTTTTATCAGCACATCTTGTGTAATATCCGCCCGGGACCCGGGTTCAGGATTTTCAAAGAACTCTAACCTCTCTCTCTCCCGCAAATCAAAGTTCAATGAGACAGAACCCTCCATAATCAAGTAGGCAACACCTGCCCTCAAGGTTCTAGGGCTTAATTCAGCAACTTTTCTATTGCTAAGATTTTCCGCTGAAAAACCAAACCTAAGCTGCTTTGTCAATAAACCCGCAATACCAACTCCGACTGTAGGGGACTTTTTTAAAACAAAGGATCCATCCTCCATCACATAACCTTCAACGTATTGTCCTTCAGCTCCAATGGAAAACATGGAAAAAGCCTTGCCTATTCCAAGAGAGAACCTTCTTTTTGCCCTGGAATCCATCTCTTTCTGCTCTTCCAGATTGAATTTCTCACTGAAACCTGTCGCTGAAATCCCTGCTGCGACAGATGCCGTTGAGGAGTCAACAATCCCGGCCTGATAGAAATCTCTCCCGCTTGTCGGCCAATAATATGTTCCAGCTATTGAATATTGGGTTTCCAAAGGAAGAAGCCCGGGATTCATTCTAACTGCCGGTAAACCATCAAGTGCAGCGACTCCAGAATTGCTAAAGGCAAGGGAATGTCCCCCCATTGACTCATATTCGTTGGGAATCCGACGGTCTGTTTTTGAACTTTCGGCCCCATATGTAGGAAAAGATGATGTTAACACATAAATAAGAAATACAAAGCCTGCACATGATATTTTCACAATATCCCCTCTCAGAATACAAAAACATATTTCGAATGCTTCGAGCGAATCAACGATATCTTTGAAAACAGGAGAACGTGCTATCAATAAGCCCCTATTTTTCATTTTTCTTTTGCGCAACAGCTTTTTCCGTAAGGGAAACAACGCTTTGACG
>JADFZC010000285.1 GCA_015232735.1 Oligoflexales bacterium
AAGTGAGGTGTAGGTATTGTCATCATTTTTAATGATAAGATTACTTTGAAGAAGCTGATTCAAAGTCTGCCAAAAAGTCGATGACTTCATCCCGCAAGCTGAACGCAGTGACTCCCCAGGGATCTGTGGACCGAGACTTGTCAGAGTATTTAGGATACGCTCTCGTGGTGATGGTGGTGATACCTGTGCCGATTGACCTCCGCCTTCATAGGAGAGAAACGGTGGCGAATCCCCGGAATTGAATCGCAGCTGAATATTACCTTGAGACGGAGCGGCCCTATGTTCGATTGTGAACTCTACATAACTGTCTTCATTAGCCATTCTTCTTAGATATAGATTGGAATCACCCCACGCATGCAGCTCACTTGAGCCGCGCAGACTCTGTCCCGGCCTTTCATTGCCAGCACGTTTTCTGGCATGATGGACCATAACTATATTTAGATTGTATTGTCGCTGTAGATCTCGAAGCCATGAGAGTACTCTTGCGACTTCTCCTGAAGAGTTTTCGTCGATGCTATGCAGCCTGACAAAAGGATCCAGCACCAAAAGTACCGGTTTAATATTCTGCACAAGGTCTTCCATTTTTTTTCGATCGATCTGGGAATCAATACGAAGCCTTGGAGCCGTAATTACATGAACATCCAAAGTATCGAAAGGTGCCTCCATGCCTTTACAGATACCTTGGATTCTTTCTTTAACCATAATCAATGAATCTTCTGCAGCGTAAAGAAGCACGCTTCCACACCTTTTAACCTGATAATGACCGAAACAATTTTTGCCACTTGCAACAGCGACAGCAAGCGATAGTGCTGCGAAGGTTTTATACGACTTTGGTTCACCACCGATTAGCCCAACAGCATTATCAAGCCATAAACCTTCGATCATCCATTTGAGTTTTTCGGCTGTTTCACCAATATCAGCGACTCTACAAGTCGGCAAAGCATTCATTGTTTTCCTCTCTTCTGTAATGGTTTTTTAAGACGTTCTTGAAATACTTCAAAATACAGGCTTTCATCAAGTTGTTCTCGACTGCCTTGAGCAGCAGCCGATAACAATGAGTCAGCGGTAAGCATCATTAGTCTGGGATTACCACAGGAATGTTCAGCTAAAATATTGATAAGGCTTTCAGTCATCAAATTTTTATTACCTGCATCTTGAATCACATGATGCAGCATGGCGCTTAATTCCTCTTTTGATAAGGGATATAGCTTATGCCTGACTCGTATCCGGCTATCAAATGGCAGTAAATCCGGTGTTGACATAATCTCGCCCAACCGTTGATCGCCAGCGATGATAATTGTCAATATCTTGCGGGAATCCAATTTTTCGCTCGTCAATATCCGCAATTCTGTCATAACCGAAGGGCTCATCTGTTGAGCTTCATCAATAATCAGAACAGGTCTGAACAGGCTGCTGTTGATATGGCGATTCCATTTCTCTCTTATACTTTTGAAACTCCCCCATCGATTGGAGGCTTTGAGTTCTACCTGAAACAATTCGCCCAGTTCCGGATAAAAATCCCTTATGCTGCTCTGCGGCCTCTTAAGATCAGCAACCAGGACTTCGGGTATTTCATTGAGATGGTTTTCAATAATCCTTAAAATCATTGATTTTCCCAGTCCGGTCTCGCCGGTAATCATTGCTATACCACCATCTATGACCAGATTTTCCAAGTGCCAAAGAAGTGACTTTATTTCCAGTCGTTTGTAAAGTGCCGATGGTGGAATCTCCGATAAAAACGGATTATATTTCAGGCTGAACGCTGATTTCAGATTTTTCGGTTGAAGTTCCATTTTTAGTCTCCTTTTCTTCATTTTGTATAGTTATATTGGTATTAACCCACAGTGGTTTGTTGCTTAGTTCGAAGTATTGCCGCATCATCTCCTGCATATAGGAGGGCAATACGGTACGCTTTCTTTCCTGGGAAATTTCAACAGGCGTCTCAATTAATCGTCTTTGGCCATCAGAATTCTTCAATTTATCAACTGGATAAATTTTCATGATTTCCTTGCCACTGGCATAATCCACGATATGGACAAAACTGAGATCCCATCTGGCATACCGTACCAGAACCCGATCAAGATGCCAGAATCTCTGGGGCAATCGAAACAGGATATCATATATCTTTATCGTGCCATCACTATGGCGAGGACGACGGAATTCATCCAGACGAAAAGCCCTTTTCAAAGTATCCTCGTCGCAAGTGGATAGACCGACTTTTACGCCTTGTAAATATCGTTCCAAAGGAGTCATTTTGATTTCACGGTGCCACTGTCGATTATATCCGACTTCTGCCCAGGCTAATGTCAATTCATTTAAATAATCTAATGTGAGTCCATCCTGCCCTACAAGCATTGCCAGAAGTTTTGACTCAAGATTTGCCCAATGAACCTCGGTTTTACCATTTTGATTCGGTTTTTTCCTTTTTATTTTACTCACCCTGATACCCAATCGTTCCAGTCCTTGAAGGTACTCATCACTGCGCATGGCAGATCCATTATCACTAAGAAAACGGTGGGGACGGCCATGCTTCATAATTGCGACTGATACTGCGCAAACAAGGTCTTCTGTTGTTTCCGTAAAACTCCACCGAGCATGGCAAATCAGGCGAGAATAGTGGTCCAAAACAACAATAATAATTGGCTGCCGCCAATTGCCCTTATAATCGAGTATCATGATCTTGCCATGATGAAAATCCAATGACCATAAATCATTTGGACTGCCTACTTCAAAACAGGCAATTTCCTTCTCTTGATTAATCAGGATTTCTTCCAATCTTCCCTTATCATCCTGACGCGGACGCTGTTGCCGTTTTAGACCGACTTTCTTCATGAATCTCCGAACGGAAGAAACCGAAGGGTATTTAGCCGTCGATTGTTTCATTTTCATTGTCGCGATAAGATTTTTCGTGTGAAGATTGATATCCCACCATGGATAATCAGCATATTGGTCTTTTAGAATCAGTACGATTTCTTCAGTTATGACATGCTGCTTACCTTTATCTTTGCGTTCTTTTTTTATGAGAGGCGAGATCGGATCTTGTTTTTCAGCCTTGATCTTATAATACCACTCCTCAAGGGTAGAGAAACAAAACTGAATATCTTGACCGGTGATCGGATGTTGCCAGACTTTCTCTGCCAATTTCCTAAGTTCCGTGGACAATTGACCTCGTGGCGGTGGAGCACTTAAAAGCGTACCGATAACCGCATAACGGAAATTGCCCCAACGACGGTTTTTTGAAATCTCATTATTATCTGCCATTGTCGCCACCTTCTCTTTTGATCTGATACAGGTGACTGAAGTTACTCGATCTGTAAAAGAGCGGACTTTCGACTCGGTGTGTTGTGTTCATAGTAAAATCTCCTCTATGAAATAAAATTTACTGCACAGGGGAGATACAAAATTGAAATTATGATGTCGTGAACAGTATTTTGCGTAATGATTTTTGCATCTCTAAACCATGGAAAAAGGTGAAATATTTGCAGTCAATCCAAGTAAGCCTCCGTTACGTAACCTATGCTGGCACCAATGAAAATCCGTACGGTATCCCGCCAAAAAACAGATGGCTCTTACCAACACCTTTTTGGGATTATCGGGTATAATTCTTTGAAAATAGGCATAAATGGCATTTGCCGGATTGTCGGAGCTAAGCCCAGGTATCAATGATGATCTCATCTTCGCAAAAACCGATTGTCCGAACCTTTTGCGCCACCATTTGCGAAAAACCTTCAAAGTCTTTCGATTGATATCCAAAAGTCCCAGCAATTTTTGCTGAGCCTTCTTGTCTTCTTTGAATGGGTTCAAAGCACAGATAATAAATTCACCATGGATGGCATTTCGTTTGTAATACATAAATCTTAGGGAATTTGGTGTAATACGTCTGCGACATGAGGAACAACAAAAACTATGTCGAATTAACGCCTTCTTGCTGCACTGTGGCGGTACGCCAAAGCCAGCTCTCTGCCAATTACTGACATTTAGGCGTTTTCTACAATATGGACAATGGCAATTTCCTGTTAATTTAGCAATAAAGCTGTCAATCCTCAAAATAAACATAAAAAAGCTGGCGGAAGTTAAGAAATCGGTATAATCGGTCATTGTAATTTTCCTATTTTATCAATCAATAAAATAGGTGATAGACCTTTTCTAATCGAGTTTTTCAAGCTTTTTTAGGGGAGGTCTTTTTTATTCCCTGGTGCTTCGTGATCAGGAAGTGACGAAAATTGGCATTTACCCCTGGGTGAAATTGACTCCCCTCA
>JADFZC010000019.1 GCA_015232735.1 Oligoflexales bacterium
GCCAAAGCAGTCACCCTCATACTTGCTAAGCCTTCAAAAAATAAATGAGCTGTATCAGGAAAAAAAATTTGAATCGGCCCTCATAGAAATAAACAATCTTTTGGCTTTTTATCCTACAAGTGTAAAGCTTTTAAAAATGAAGGGGACCACCCTTATAAAACTTGGAAATCTTGAACTTGCTGAAAAGGCATGGGAAAGAGCCTCAGATCTCACGCCGAATGACCCGGTGCTGAAAAGAGGACTTGCCAAGTTGAAAGGTGAAATAGATAAAAATAAAAAAATGGCTACATCAATTGATATGAAGGAGCTCGAAAAGAAAGCGGCTGAAAAGGATATGAAAACTCACTGATCTTCCTCTTCGTCCTGGGATTCCTGCTGCTGTCCTTCAGCCGATGCGAAAACCTCATTGCAGTTGAGCGGAGGGGTAACCTGCTCGCATCGCTGCTTGACTTTGGCTACTTCTTCCTCTCCAAGAGCCTTTGCGTTTGCGATCTCCAGTTTGAATGATTTTCTGGCTGTAAGCCGTACTGCGGCCTCGACATGGTAAAATCTTTTGCCTTTTATCCATCCGTTTTCCCTTCCATACAGCCTGACTTTTATGACTCCGTTTTCTCTAAGGATCTTCCAACCTTTTTGCTTGCTCTCCTTTGAGAGGAGAACCAGACTGTCCCCGATACCGGTGTCTGGATAATCAACCAGTTCCCAATATTGCGTAACAAAAGGGTAGTATGCAAGAAACTTGGATTCCGGGTCGAGACCTATGGCCTTTTTCGCAATGAGTCCCACATTGGTGGTTGAAGCACTTGGCGCCATCTGGCATGAGTTTGTGAGCGGAAACGTAAGTACGTTCGGGCGGTCGTAATGCTGCCCTTTTACGTCTACCACACCGCCGCCGCTGCACGGAAATCCCATGGCCATGAGGGAACTGCTGTCCTTTTCATAGCCCTCCCGTCCGGAATTTGTCAGACAATGTCCGGAAACTCTAGTAATTACGATGCTTTGATTTGAGACATAGTAAGGGATGTGAATTGCAGGGGAATTAAAGGGTATACAGACGGCTGTTTTTTTTAATGGCTCTTTCACTTTGAGTTGCCCAGGCGGTTTGGTGGAAGCGGATTTTTTTTCACTGCTTTCGCTAATTTTGGTGATTTTCTTGGGGGAGTCAGTGGTGGTGCAGCAATCAAAAAACAGAAAAAGACATAACAGAAGATTTACGTTTTTAAATGCCATTCTTTAACCTCTTGGCTATGGAACAGGTAGCTTCCTTTGCTTTTTACTTCTGAAACCGGGTAGAATTTAGCATAGAACTACACATGTTAAAAATATATTATCAAGTTTTTAAAAAAAAACTAAGGATTTATCTCACAGTCTTAAGAAGTCTTGAATCCACCGCCTTGAAAAGATTAAATAAACCCAATATTCCGGCTGAGAGTATTACGGGCTCCATCCATAAAAATATCAGGGAAGATCTCCCCCAGTGAATGAGAAAATAGCTGTTAGTATAAAAAGTACTTTGCTTCATGTAATAGGAAGCATCAATTATATCCATCACGAAGGCTCCGATTGTCATGAAAACTATTGAAAGAAGGATAAACCAGGCAAATTCCCAGAAACTTGTCAGACCTGATGAAGGGGACTGAACAGCGCATAAAACTATTATCAAAAGGGAAAGTATTATATCGGTGTCAACTGGCCCTCTCCAGAGTGCAAACCATTCGGTTATCCAGTTTGGTGAGAATAAAAATTTGAAAGACAGGCCTGCAAATACATCCTTCAGGCCACCTTGGTATGAAGCGGCAATCCAAGCGATTATTATTCCTAGATAAAAGATGGATAAAACAAAAGAAGCCATAAGCAGCTTGGTCCATCTTTTCCTGTGATAGAGCCAGAGGGAAAATGGGATTCTTATTGGTCTTAAAAGCCCTCCCGCCTCGTACCGTTCATTCAGATTTGGAATTGACAGATTTCTTGTAAGCCCGATTTTTAATAGTTCTCTTAATTTCATGCCGAACTGTCTTTGAATATTCCCTTTGCCGAGAGAGGGGATTTCGCCGCTTTTCGAGTAGGCCCTTTTGAGTTTTTGTTCATATCTCAGCTGCATCAATGTCGGGAGGATAATGTTTTTTTTGAAGATGTATGTGAAAACTATGCAAAATGGAATAATAAGCGACAGGAACCATGCCGAAATGTCATAAAAGCCAAGAAGAATCATTACTCCATATGAAAAGATAAAGGTTACTTTTGAGGCAGTTTTAAAAAAATGGATACTAAACGTCATCCAAACCGTCATAAGAAACATGAAAAGATTTTGTATTGATAGCTGTCCGATAGCGGCAATCAGTCGCCCCCTGCTTAAAAGAGACGCACCAACTATCAGAGCTATTATCCATGAAGAGGTCATCATGCGCGCCATCAGGACCGTAAAAAGAATGGTTGTAATAAGAATCCATTGATTTTTTCTGATCAGGACATCGGGATTCAGTTGTCCGTTTCTGCATCCCAAGATGCAAAAGTATCTGAAACCAGGGGATTCGAGCCATGCAAATTTAAAGTCCCCTCCCTCCTTGAACGGCGGTTTGATAGGGGTATAATTATGCCATATTGACAGTATTGATGCGGGAATTTTACATGACAGCCTCTCTGAATTATCTATCTGCTCAAAACTGACGAGGGACCGTAAATCCACAATAACAGGATAGGATCTAAGGTTAATCCATATCAAACGTGTTAATATCATTGATAAAAGCACCAGAGCTAATAAAATTTTCAAGTTCTTCCATGAATACCCTTTATGCATACAGTTGCCTCGAAGGTTCTTTTTGTATGGAATTGATTCTATGAAAAATATGGGAATTTGCGATAGTAAAGATTTTTTAGTTTAAATTTTTCTTGATAAGAAGTATCTAAGATAGAGATCTAAAATATCCGGTCAATTTACTGAGAAATCCAACCGTTTTTTTTGTCCATATTATTTTTTTAAATTTTAAATAATCCCATTGACAATAGCATTATTATTTAATAAGAAAAGACAACTGAACAGTGTGAAGTGATATTGTTGATTTTGAGTGAACAATATTTTAAGAGTAAGTAAGTCAAGTTTATTTCGTTAATTAGATGATTTTAATTTTTGTTTCATTGTTATTTAAAAGATAGATAGGGGAATAATATGGCATCAGTAGAACTTAGACCCGGGGATACTTTAAACATCGTTTGGACATCAGTTCAAGATACTCCTTTGGGACTCAAAGAGGTTGAATCGAGTTTTGCATTTTCGTACGATGAGCTTCTTCATCGTCTAAAAGCTAAAGGAAGAGCAGGAAAATCAAGAAGATCCGGGACAAGCGGTGCAAGGTTCAGCAGAATTGTTGCTCTTTCAACAAATGCTTTAAGGAAAGGTAAATGGTCAACCGGGGCTGATATAGACAGAGACGAAGTCTTTTCAAAACTGATGGGGCGATTCGATGAACTCGACGAGTGTGAATATGCAAATATAACCTCCAACGCGAAAGAGTCCATTTATAAGCTCTACAACAATGCTGAATACTTGAAAGATTTCCAAAAACAGAAGCTTAAGGAAATGGTTGAAGCTGTTGGAATCAACTGAGACCAGCCTTTCCAGCAATAGCTTGCAATAGAAATAAAAACTAATCCTCAAATATTTTTTTCATTACGAGGCCGGTATGCCGGCCGGCTTGATTCCTTATGGGACGCCTTATATATTTCCCCCTTTTTCCCTCAGTATGAACTAAAAGATCCCAAATTCTTTCTTTCGGATAAATATCCGTAGTTTTCAATGTATTGTATAATAATGAAAGATGAGTAAACATAGATATCGCTTATAAGGAAAAACCGGGGTATTGACTTTAAAGGGTGGAATTTTGAGAGTTTTTTTTTCTGCTTTTAACCTGTCTTTTCTCTCTTTCGGGTGTTTTTGCCCTCAAGCCTTTCGTTGAACAGCAGCACAGGAATTTCGACCGCCTTTTGTCAGAGTATCAATCTGCAGTTTTGTCAACACAGATACAGCTTGCTGGACTCGTCAGCGACATGGTTCAGGACCCGATACTTACACAAAATCTAAGCTGGAAACTTGATAATTCAGTGCAACAGTATTTATCCGGCAGGATCAGGCCGGGAGAAATTGAGTCACTATATTTATACAATCAAAGCTGCGGTGTCATCACATACGTTCACTCGAAGGGATCTGCAAAAAAAGTCTGTCCCAGACAAGCTTTGGATGCCTACAGGATCCCAACATTTTTCTGGTCAGAGGAAAATGGAATTCCTTTAAGGGGAATGATAGCCAGAATTGAAGGCATGGCTGAAGGAAGTCTGTTCATAGTCGCTTTTGTCTCTCTTTCCGAGGCATGGCTGAAAGGGAATCCGAATTTATCAAATTATCTAAAATCAATGAATGTTTCCATTGTAAGCCTGTCATCGGGCTGGCCTGAAAAGAGTATAATTTTCCCACGGGCAGGCAGCCCCGACAGAAACGATCAATTTGCTGGACTTGCAGCAAAAAATCCATTTTTGGGATACCTGATACAAAAATCGGAAGAGATCGATCTTATTCTGGATTACCTGGGAAATACGCTTATGCTCCTCAGCATGATTCTCGGTATCCTGTGTTTTGCAGTCTGCAGGAAACAGCGGAATAAATTTGCCGGTCAGACCAGGGAATTTTATCTTTGGTGCAAGGGAATGCAAATCAAGGGAATTGAGGGAAACAACGATCCCTTGGAGAAAAATCAGGTTGTGTCGGATGACTTCATTTCAGAATCGAAAGCTGTCATTTCAGAATTCTACAATAAGATGCATGAGAGGATAAGAAATTCCAAGGATGCAAATCGAATGCTTCTTAAAACCATGACCAGATTGAAGGAGGAAAACTCAAAATACCAAAACGAACTTTTAAAATATACAAAAAATGAAAGTCTTACAACACAGATAAACCATTCATCAGATTATTTTGTAAAGAATATGGAGTTTGCCATTGACAGAATAGTTGACATTGAAAAGACCGTGAACAGGGACATTACAGCCCATTCACAGTCCTTATTGAATTTGATGATGGAATGGCAGAGAAATATAAGGCAAATGACTTCGAGGAAATTTATCAGGACTCTATCCGAGATACAGGATTCGAATGGAAAAAGCAGGCTTGAGAATCAGTTGGAATCGGTTATAGATAAATCCAGACAGGTAGGCAATAATGCGGTGAAATTAAATTTGACAACCAGTACGATTCACATGAAGCTGGAAAAACTTTTGAGAATTTCCAGGCATTGGAAAAATTTGAGCAATGAAGACCGGAGGTCCGGAGATATCGAACCGGGAATGCTTGTGAATGCACTAAAGGAATCATATCTATTGTTGAAAGAAGATCCTTTGCTTCCCGCTTTCTCTGTAGCAGAGAAGGTTGACAGTTCATTACAGCTGAATCTTTTAAAGACGGTTCCATCGCCAACATTGATTTCCGCTATATATCATATACAGCTGTCACTTATGCTTCTTGCGAAAAACTTGAAGATGAAAGGATTTGTTCTTAGAACAAGCCTGAAGATAAAGGGTTTTCAAACGATGCTGATATTTTCGATATCTGAAAACATGAATGAGCTCGAACCAAGATGCATGTCACACTCTCTTGAGACCAAGCATCATATTGAAATTGCGAAAAGGCTTCTTTTGAATTACAGAGTGAAGGTACACCACCTTCCAACGATAAATGACATTCCACCTGTTGTAGTTTCTTGGGATGATTCTGTGTTTCTTGACGTCGGTGAAACAAATGTCAATGAACCATTTGTTCCCAAGGCAGCCGACTGCCTGCTTTAAAGGCCATTATTGTCGCTAGACCCTAGCCGAAAAGGTCTGACTCTACGTTAATCGTCGTCGGGCGATCCTCATGTATCAAGTACATACACTCCGGTCGCCCTCCTCCTCGCGCCTTGATTCAGACCTTTTCGGCTAGGGTCTCGCTATAGGGTCTCTTCCTCAAAAGCGAAATCGAATGTTGTATCCAGTTGAAGTTCATCATCATTCTTTTCACCCGCAGAGTCTATTTTGACATCACTGAGTTCTTCAGAATTCAGGATTGATGCGGCTTTTGCATCCGGTGATTCAGTCGAGGGTTTCTTTTTGTATACGTAGGGTCCCTGCTTTAGAATTTTGGCATTGCGACAGGCGTCTGAAAATTCCGGGTCCATTTCCGAAGCCTTTTCAAAACACTTGAGGCCAAGACCAGGTTTGTTCACTTTTACATATCCTATCCCTTTATTGAAAAACAGTCTTGCAAGAACCTTTTTTCTGTCACCTATTGCGGTGATGGCGGAGTCATAAAGGCTAAAGGCGGCATCATGATTTCCCTGCTTCATGGCCAAAATGGCCGAAGTGTTGAAAACGGCGGCAAGTTCCTGGGTGTTGGCGGCATCCTTAAGTATCGATAACGCCTCGTTCACCTCGCCGGCCAGCAGCATCCCTTTGCTTTTGCCCAGTTTTCCCTGTTTGCTTTCCGGTGCGAACTTCAGGATCTCACTGTATGTACTCTTCGCCTCTTCGGCCCTGTTGTTTTCAAGAAAGATGTCTCCAAGCTCAATAAGCCTTCCAATATTGAAAGGACTTAGGAGCTGAGCATCTTTCAGAGAGGCTATGGCGGCATCGGATTTACCCATTTTGAGAAGATACCTGGCATACAGGTGTTTCAGTCTGGGATGGTCCGTAATCTGCTTGTTTGTATGT
The DNA here is from genome assembly GCA_015232735.1 of Oligoflexales bacterium. The sequence continues at coordinate 6,736 of JADFZC010000019.1, forward strand.
TCGAGGATTTTTCCAGCCTCTTCCCATTTGCCCCCCTGCATGTAATTTTCACTAAATTCAATAATCACTCTGGGATTCGTTGGAAATTTTGCATAAAGCTGTTCCAATATCGCTGATGACTCGGCGAGCTTTCCTTCCGATCTTAATTGTTCCACCTTGAGCATCAACTGCTTTATGGCGGACATGTTTTCCATTTCCTTTATTATCTCGCCAACTCCTTTTTTGATTTCATCCGGCGAAATGGGACCGGAATGGATTCTTGAAACATGGTACTCTTTGGCTACGGAGATGATCCTTTCGTCTATTGCGGCTGTAATCAAAAAAGTCGGACGGGTTTCCATCTTGTTTGAAGTCTTATTTAACTCAAGAACTTCCAGAACCTTGTCTGCTCCAGTTTCCCAATCCAGCATGAGAAAGAACGGCTGTCTCAGATCGGCGACCTCCTTTTTGTATTCGCTGGCATTTCTCACGTTGATAATATTTTCTGATTCTATGGAATATTTTTTCAGTTCCTGCCTGAGAGCATTTCTTACATCAGCCCTCGTAGTAAAAACCACTGCCACATTGACGTTAAGTTTTCCCAAAGCAATTCTCCACAAATTGATATGTGTACGAAAAATATTGTTATTACAATAAAGTATACTACTGCAGGGAGATTCTTATCAAATAATAAATCGTCTGTGGCGCAGAGAACATCGAGTGCCTCAGATTTCGGTATATGAATCGGCATCCAGCGGGTCTGTGAGCACCCGGCATTTGGCATTTATCTCTTCAAGCTCCAAAAGTGGTCGGCTTTTTATGACTATCCCCCCCCCTGCAGCATATTCAAAAGATGATTGACCGGTACGAACCATGGTTCTGATGAGAACAGATGAGTCAAATCTTCCCGTTGAAATATCCCAATAAAAGGCGTTTCCCATAAACCATCCTCTCGATCGGCCTTCATATTCTCTTATGGCTTTCATGACTTCGATCTTGGGAGCGCCGGTTATTGATCCTGCCGGGCAGAGGCAATTTAAAAAGTCACGAAAAGTCAGATTGTCTCTTAAAATTCCGGATATTTTTGCTATAAGGTGATGCACCTTCTTAAACGAATGAGCTTTTCCCCCGTCGATAACCTCCACACTGTGCGGCATGCAGATCCTATGCAGATCGTTTCTCATAAGATCAACTATCATGTGAAGTTCAGACTGGTCTTTTCCGCTCATTTGAAGTTTTTCATATTCAAGTCTGTCCAGGACAGGGTCATCCTTTCTGGATGACGTCCCTTTAATTGGATAGGTCATTATTTTAAGACGGCCGTTTTCAGGATATGTCTCCACGAACCGTTCCGGACTGAATGAGATTATTTCCAGATCTGGAAGACGAATCCACGCAGATTGCGGACCTCCGTTATTTCTCAGTCTTGAACAGATTGAAAAACAGTCAATATATTCAAAGCACGTAAAATAACGCAAATAATTCAGCTGGTAGTAACGCCCTTTCCTTATGTCATCCAGAATTTTTTCAACGGTGCGAAGGTACTTCCCGTCCGGTATTGCCGGGATGAGCTCTATACCCTCCGAAAATGGCCTGCCTGCCCTTTTATCGTGATTTTCAAGCAGTTGTTCTGGAATTTTGTAGGCCGCATTACTGTGACAGGGATCTCCGGTCAAATGAACTGTTTTATTTTTCCGGTCGAAAATCAGGGCGCTGTATATTTTGAAAAAACGTGAGGAAATGCCGGATTTTTGCAAAAAATAGTCATCGTAGCTTATTATTCCGATGTATCCAGTCATAAAAGGTATTTCTGGATTGAATTTTTGCGTTGCCTTACCTAAAGTCGCTCCAAGAATCTCTTCTTTTGAAATTTCTTCAAAAGCTGCGGCCAATATTGAGAATCTTTCACCTCCTGTCAAAAGGCACAGGGGAAAGTCACCTGGCAGGGCGTCCAGAAGGTCCCAGACGGGAAAGTATGAATCCATTGTTTTTATTTGACTGTTTTTATACAAATTGAAATCTTTCCAAACAGCGTTTCAAGCTGCTTAATTTTAAAACGAGGTTTTCTCTACACCAAACTTCGGATAATATCCACTGCCTTGTCTTAAGTATTTTGATTTATTTCCGATACCGGGTCTGTGGTGTGAAAGTGTCCAGGGATTTATCCAAGGCTTACGAAACAAGTATGGGTCTGGATGCTTTCAATAATTTATTCTAACCAGGAATATAACTATGGGGATGGATGCTTTAACAAATGCTGCATTGGAATCTCTTTTAAGAGATATCTTGCCAAGACTTCAAGCAAGAATATCGGCTTTGGGCAGGATCAAGCAGGATGACCGAAAGTCAGACCCTGAACTTTTGCGAATAATAAAAGAAAGTATTGAACTGCTTAAAATGATATATGACTGGGGCGGAGGGGTTTCTGGAGAGGATTTTGTGGATTTGGCTGAAAATGCTGATAACCAGCAGCATTCTTTTTGAGGCAGGTGCAGATTCAGACGATCAAGATTTCCAAGATGCAGGCAGAAAAACAAATATTGTGGATGAAGACAGCGACTTTTTAAGTGATGATGATGCATTGATACTTCAGGAACAGATAGATGCCGAAATTGCAAGTGAAGAACTCGGCAAATTTGAAACCGGCAAGATGAGCGACGAAGAGGCAAAGAGACTTTTGGCATTAATGGATAGCGAAATCGAAAGCCAGAAACGCCCGCCCAAACCAAAACCTCCTGAATATCCGAATAAAAAGGTCGAATCTGGAACGAAACTTAAAGATATTGAGGAAAGTCGGGACACCTTTGTTTCAAAAGATAGCAAAATCCTTTCTGAACAGGGCGAAATGAGTGACCAGGGGGCGGGCAGGATTCTGGCCGTCATGGATGGAACTGACACAGCTGCAAAGAAGACTGCTGAATCCGCACTGGAACCAGAGGAGATGAGCGACGAGGAAGCAAGAATGCTTCTGGCCGCAATGGACGGCCCCGAAGCCGCTGCAGGAGCGGCACCCAAGTCAAATGAAATGAGCGATGAAGAGGCAAGGAGGCTTCTGGACGAAATGGACAGCCCCAAAGCCGCTGCAGAATCGGCGCCCAAGTCAAATGAAATGAGCGATGAAGAGGCAAGCAGGCTTATGGCCGGAATGGACAGTCCCAAAGCTGTTGCAGAAGCGGCACCAAAGTCAGATGAAATGAGCGACGAGAAGGCGAAAATGCTTCTGGCCGCAATGGACAGCTCCAAGGCTGTTGCAGAAGCGGCACCAAAGTCAGATGAAATGAGCGACGAAGAGGCAAGGAGGCTTCTGGACGAAATGGACAGTCCCAAAGCTATTGCAGAAGCGGCACCAAAGTCAGATGAAATGAGCGACGAGAAGGCAAAAATGCTTCTGGCCGCAATGGACGGCCCCGAAGCCGCTGCAGAACCTGCACTCAAGCCAGATGAGATGAGCGACGAGGAAGCGAGAATGCTTCTGGCTGCAATGGACGGCCCCGAAGCTGCTGCAGGACAGGCATCCAAGTCAGAAGAAATGAGCGACGAGGAGGCGAAAATGCTTATGGCCGCAGTGGACGAAGCATCCAGCGGTAAATCAAACAAGGACAAATTACTTTCCCGAGATGAAAAAATGCGGGATGAAGAGGAAAAAAGACTTCTGAAACTTATGGGTGAAAATTCCGGGGCAACAGATGTCAAAAATACTGCGGCGTCGTCTGATGCCAAAAGCGGCCCCCAGGCTTTGAAGACTGGCTCTGATGTTAAGAATTTGGGAGACTGTTCAGAAATCCCTGAGTGGGAGCCCAACGATTTTCAAACAGATCCGGATATGGTCAATGACTTTATTGCGAGCAGCGATGAGACAATGCAGACCCTTGACAGGGAGATACTCAGGCTGGAACAAAACCCTGATGACAAGTCTATCATCGAGGAGATATTCAGGGGAGCACATACCCTTAAAGGTGGCGGAGGTATGTTCGGCTTTAAAGCAATCGAGAGGGTGATGCACAGGATGGAAAATCTTTTCGATCTGATAAGAAAGGATAAGCTCAAGGCTACATCAGACGTTATAGATGTTGTATTCAAGGGACTGGACAAGTTAAGAACTCTTCTTCAGGCTGTAAAGGACGGCAAGCCGTGCGGTGAAAAGACCGGGGATATTGTATTTGCTCTTAATATGGTTGCACAGGGAAAATCCTATCAGACGCCCAAGGATACCGATACCGGGAAATCCGAGGCTGATGCCGGCCCTACTGAAGTAAAGCCTTCGGAAGATAAGGGGAATGATTTTACCCCCGTTGCGCCTACTGTAACAGAGAAGGTGGATTCAAAGTCAGCAGCGGCAGCCTCGAAAACAGGAATAAGTGAAAAGAAAAAAGAGCAATCTACAATAAGAGTGGACCTTGACAGGCTTGACGCCCTTGTGAACCTGGTCGGCGAACTCGTGATTGACAGAACCAGGCTCGTAAGTATCGAAGATGAACTCAGGACAAACTTTCCGCATGTGAAGCTTTCGGGGAATATTTCCGAAACAGTTCAGCTGTTTGGAAGGCATATGAACGAGTTTCAGGATATTATCATGAAGGTCAGGATGGTGCCGATTGGAAATGCTTTTAACAAATTTACCAGGATCGTGAGGGATCTGGCCAAATCCCTGGACAAAAAAATAGATCTCATAATAACCGGCGAAGGTGCTGAATTGGATAAGACTCTTGTTGAACAGATTGGCGATCCGCTCATCCATCTTATACGGAACTCCTGCGATCATGGAGTGGAGCTTCCTGAAGTTCGGACGAAGAAAGGCAAGAACCCCGTCGGCAAGATCTTTCTTTCCGCGCATCAGGAGGGAAATCAGATAATAATCAATATAGAAGATGACGGGAAAGGTCTTCCTACGGAGGTCATCAGGAAGAAAGGAATTGAAAGAGGGCTTATCACTGAAGAAGACAAGCTTTCCGACAAGGACATACATAATCTGATTTTTGAACCGGGGTTTTCAACTGCCGAGAAAGTAACAAATGTCTCGGGCAGAGGAGTCGGCATGGATGTCGTCAAGAAGCAGATAATGAAACTTAAAGGGATGATAGAAATCGATAGCGAAGAGGGACGCGGCATGAAAATTACAATAAGGCTGCCCTTGACGCTGGCTATTGTTCAGAGTCTCCTTGTTGGAATTCAGAATGAAATTTTTGCAATCCCCCTGAGCTCGGTAATCGAATCGATAAGGATTACTTCGGATGAGATACAGAAGGTTGGGGATATGGAAGTTGTCAAGCTTCGAAACAAAGTGCTTCCTCTCATGCATCTTGATGAGACTTTGAGCTTGAGTCTTAAGGAAGGAACAATATCAGACTACTTCAAAAAGAGAAATCTTGAGCTTGTCAAATCCAAAATGGGCATCAAGCCGAATAAGAATAAGCATTTTGTGGTCGTAGTCGGACAGCCTGACAGGCCTTTCGGAATTGTTGTTGATAACCTGCTGAACCAGCAGGAAATGGTTATAAAATCGATGGGAAGTGTCATGAAGGATATTCCGTCTGTTGCCGGAGGAGCTGTGCTGGGCAACGGAGAGGTTGTTCTTGTGCTAGATATTCCAGAGCTTGAACAGTCATTTTTGGCCAAAAGCCGCCATCATGCGGCATAATGCGAGGAAGTGAACATGATCCGTAAGTATAGTGTGAGAAATGATACCTTTTCCACGTCCGGAAGCATCTTCGCCATACGCGGCGATCTCGACGGTTCGAAGGATTCATCCGATTATTCCAAGGTCGTCCAGTTTATCGGGATGCTGATAGGAAACGAGGAGTTTCTGCTTCCAATTGAGGTAATGAATGAAATTGTAATGATCAGCAGCCTTACCTATGTTCCAAGGTCCCCACGTTATGTCGAGGGCGTGATAAACTTGAGGGGCAAGATAGTACCGGCAATAAACATCAGGAATATGATGGGGCTTCCGACACAGCTTCCGACACAAAGCAGCCGTATCATAATAGCCAATTTTGAAGATGTCACCATAGGTATTATAGTGGATGGAATCACATATGTAATTTCCCTTAATCCGGATCAGGTTGAAGAACACGTTCTGTCTTCCAGTGGGAAGCAGGTGGAACTTTTAAAAGGAATAAGCAAGAGAGGAGAAATTGTAAACGGGATCATCGATATTTCCAAAGTGCTTTTTGCCGTAGGGTACACGAAGCCGGATGGCAGCGAGCAAGCTGAAAACGCCGCATAACCTGCAAACTCCACAGGCAGGACACCAAATGGCTGATTTGCTATTCATTCCGAATGAAAGAAATAATCTCCGGAACCCACGCCATAAACCGCATAACCTCCATCCATTCTTAAAAACGTGACATTTCGCGCCTTATTTGCAGCATTTCCGCTCTCCAGGATCTTCCCTTTTGCCATGACTGGCACATAAATCTCGGCGGAAATATTTACTGGAAGCAATATCCTGAGTTCTATTGAGCCGTCTTCGTTTCTAAGCCATTTCGATCCCACCCGTCCATTTATCGTTTCCACTGAAGCATGAGCGCCTGAAAGCCCTGATGGAATGAAGGGTTTGACAACCAGATTTTTGAAGCCTGGAGAGACCGGTTTTATTCCGGCAAGGTACTCATAAAACCACTGATCTATGCTTCCGTACATATGATGATTTCTTGATCGGGCGTTATCCTCCCAGCTCTCCCAGTTTCCCGACGCATTGTATTTGTCAATGAGATAGCCGTAACTCGGGTAGCTCCTCTGGACCGCAATCCTGTATGCGGTTTCCATTTGACCGAAATCGCTCAGGACAGGGAAGATATATCTTGTTCCAAGGATACCCGTATCAAGATGCCCCTGCCTTTGTTCGATATCCAAAACAAGCCTCTTTATCAGATCTGTCTTTTTTTCCTCCGGCGTTATTCCAAACGCAATGGGAAGCACCGAGCTTGTCTGGCGGTAGTCTCTGGTTTTCTCCGTAATATACTGGTTATTGTCCTTATCGAGATAACCTCTGTTGAGGGCTGTTTTTACTTCTTCCGCAATACCAAGGTATCTTTCCTCATCCTCGGGATGACCTGTAAGTTTTGCCATTTTCGCAATTTTTACCAGAGCTGAATATACATAGGACGTGGCGGTAATTTTAGGGCCCTCAGGAGCGACTCCGTCATGCCCCGGTGCAAGCCAGTCGCCAAGCGTACTTGAGGACGTCATGTCCGGGCCGAGTCTGGATATCTCATATTCGATATATTTTTTCAGGCTCTCGTAATGATCGGCCATTATCCTTGTATCTCCATAAAACTGGTAGAGGTTCCACACCAGAAACGGGTAGGCGGTAGCCCACTCCGGAGAATGCGAATATCCCCACCCGCTTGCGGGGCATATAACCGGCACCGTCCCGTCGGCTGCCATCGAATCCCTTATGTCGGAGAGCCATTTGGAAAAAAAGCCCTGCATGCCAAAATTATATATTGCCGATTCCACCATAAGTCCGGCGTCACCCATCCAGCCATTTTTTTCATACATCGGCGTATCTGTAACAATGCCGTGAAAATTACCCAGCATCGAGTTGACCGAATTCCTGTGTATTCGGTTTAAAAGTTCATTCGTGGATGCAAATTCACCTGTGATTTTAACATCCGAATGGACAACTCTTCCTGTTAAACTGCCTTCATCAAGCTTGCCGGTGAAGCCAGATATCTCGACATAAAGGAATCCCTTGTAGCTGAACTTAGGCTCCCATATTTCAACTCCGCCTCCCTTAAAGATATAGTTGTCCGTCTGAAAATCAGGCTCATGTATGAACCCGTTTTCGGCTTTTACCCTTCCGTCGGGATAAAGGCTCTCACCGTACTTGATTTTTATGGCGGTTCCCGCTTCGGCTGAGGCACTGAGCCTGGCCCATCCAGCACTTATTTTGGGCATTTCAAAAACAAATACACCCTTTGCAGGGTTCGTGAGGGAAACCGGCCTTAAATCTTCGATCACTTTTATCGCTGGAGCCATATGGGCCGCAAGCATCTGAGAGGGTGGTGGAAGCTCGCTTGAGGCAAACCACTGCCCGTCATCATAAAAGGGTTTGTCCCAGCCTGATTTTTCGAGTCTAGCGTCATAGAAGTCGCCTGTATAAATTGCGTCCGAGATTGTCGGCCCTGACGTAACTTTCCATGACCTGTCACTTGCCAGGATGAAGTCTGTTTCATCTTCAAAGGAGATATTCAACTGGACAACAGCCTTTGGTTCACTGTTCCACACGGCCTTTTCCCATCTCCATACATTTGCAACCTTCAGGGCATAGAATCCCCTGCCAAGCTCAAGACCTATGCAGTTGACGCCGCTTTTCAAAAATTCAGTGACGTCGTATGTCGTATAATAGATCCCCTTGTCATATCTCGACAGAGGCGAATCAAGAACCCTGTCGCCGACCTTTATTCCGTTTATCCTAAGTTCATAGTAGCCAAGACCCGATACATACGCTCTGGCCCTTATAATTTTTTTATTAATTGAAAATTCCCTTCGGAACATCGGTGCGGGACTCTTCAGGGAAGGAAGATTTATCCTCCCCCACGGCTTGTCTCCATTTTTTCCGATAACCACAGATTGTTGCCATCCACTATCATCATAAGAGGGACTCTTCCAATCGTTATCCGGGCTTTCAGTTGTCTTCCATGAAGGATCTCCCTCAAAGGTTATTGATCCTCCGTTATTATGGGTAATCCTGATTTTGGCCATCAAGCCGGTCGGGTTTTCCTGATCGTTCACCGTCTCGATTGCTACTAAATTCATCCCCTTGCGGATATGGCCGGTAAAATCGACAAATCTGAAAGCCTTCCCTCCGCCCGGGGTGCTTTCATCCCATCCGCCCCTTGCTATTTCAATGCCGTTAATATGCACCTTGAATTTGTTAACGGCAAGTCCGGCAAATATGGCCTGCCTGACGCTGCCCTTATTTTCCACTTCAAATTTTTTTCTGAAAAAATATCGTCCGGCAAGTGAGCTTCCGCCTGAATTGACGTCAGGATGAAAAATCCATTTTGCATTGTCCATCTCGAAGCCTGATTCACTCCCCCTGTCCCAGCCGATCCATCTGGCACGCCACTCATTTCTGTCCAGAAATCCAGTCTCAAACCATGCAGACTCAGAACTCCATGGTGATGGCTCGTTGTGGCTGTTCCAGACCATGACCTTCCAGAAATAACGGGTTTCTGATTTGAGGGAAAGACCGCCATAGACGATGTTATTTGTCCTGTCGGATGAAATCTTTCCCGTATCCCAGACATCACCGAGGTCCATCCCAAGCCTTTCCTGGCTTGATGCCACAATAATCCTGTATGCTGATTGGTACTCGGATCTCCTTTCGGATTCAATCCTGTAGGAGAACCTGGGAAATTTTATGTCCATTCCAAGGGGATTTTTTACATTCTCCACTTTAAGGCACTGAACCTTCATGGGGAAATCCCAGATATCCAAATTCGGGAAATCCGCGTTGTCTCTTGTCAATTTTATTCCGTCAGATGGTGAACCGGGATTTTTGGCCTGATGAGTGCCGCATGAAGCAAGAGTGACTGCCAAAAATAAAATAACAGAACCGTCCGTATGCATTTGTATCCTCCATTAAATTGGACATTCACCTGCTAATGCAGGTGGGTTTATTCAGCCGCACCCAAATACATTTGCCGGCAGGGGCCGGTTTTATCTAATCTTTTGGTACCCCAATACCATTCACATATTTTTTTCTTTTTTAACGCAGATTATGCAGACTGTGTTAAAAAAGAAAAAAGTGTTCCTTGTCATGTGTAATATTTTTTTAATATAGGACCCTTGTCCTTATGCTGGTCTCAAGTTCATCGACTTTCTTTGCAACCTGATATGCCGCATCCTTTTCCATATCCATTATAAGATATCCTATATGGATATTCGTCGAAAGGTACTGGGCATCGATGTTGACACCAAGATCCGACACTATCTTGTTTATGTCCTTAAGCACTCCGGGTACATTGTAGTGAACGTTCAAAAGCCTGTGTGCGTCCTTGTTAAGAACCGGTAGATCCACGACCGGGAAATTCACCGAACTTCTTGTATTGCCCAGGCGAAGAAAGCTGATGAAGCTCTGAGCCACCTCCGCTCCTATGTCCTCCTGGGCCTCCTCTGTGCTTCCGCCTATGTGCGGAGTGAGTATCACGTTTTTAAGATTTTGCAGTTCCGACTTGAACGACTCCTTGTTCGAGCTTGGTTCCGAAGGAAAAACATCGATAGCGGCCCCGCCAAGGTGGGCGGATTTGATTGCCTCTGCAAGGGCCGAGATGTTCACAACCGACCCTCTGCTTGCATTGATAAGAAAAGCCCCTTTCTTCATTGCGGATATTTCCGGGGCTGAAATCATGTTCCTTGTGGCGTTATTTTCGGGGACGTGAAGGCTTATAAACTCCGATTTTTGCAGAAGATCAATTATGCTTCCGCAACGGCGGGCATTTCCAAGGGGGAGCTTTTTTATTATGTCATAGAAAAGCACCCTCATCCCAATGGCTTCCGCCATAATGCTTACCTGGCTTCCGATATGGCCGTACCCGATGATCCCAAGGGTTTTCCCCCTTACCTCATGGGATCCCTCGGCGCTCTTAAGCCATATCCCCTGATGAGCCTGCATACTCCTGTCGCCAAGCTGTCTGCTCAGTGAAATTATTTCGGCAATTACAAGTTCAGCAACGCTCCGTGTATTGCTAAAAGGTGCATTGAAAACCGGTATCCCGTTCGCTGTTGCCGATTCAAGATCAATCTGGTCTGTTCCGAT
>JADFZC010000286.1 GCA_015232735.1 Oligoflexales bacterium
TGGGCGCACATTTACGCTCAGGCATCGGAGGTCCTGATGCTGATGTTCTGCGGCTGCTCGATCGCTTTTATGGAGAGCGTCGATACGGCTATCAAGAACTTTTCGGAGGTCCGGCCGGATTTTTTTATCGCGGTGCCGAGGATTTTTAACAAAATATATGATATGACAAATAAAAAAATACGGGATAAAGGCGGACTTATAGAGAGGATGTATGATAGCGCCGCTGTCGCTGTAAAAAAGAATAACAATCGGATTGCGGTCACGGCGTCGGAGGAAATCGCCCTCTTCATTATTGATTTTCTGGTATTTAGAAAAGTGAGGAAGCTTCTTGGCGGAAATCTGAAGTTCGCTGTCAGCGCTTCAGCCGCCCTGGACACCAACATTTCTTACTTTATGAGGGGTGTCGGAATTCCCGTTCATGTGGGATACGGCCTCACCGAGACATCGCCGGTTCTGACACAGAACACACCGTCGGTATGGAGGATAGGGAGTGTAGGGAAGCCGATTTTCGGAGTCACGATAAAATTGGACAAGACCATTGAAGGAGTGGATGAAGGCGAGGGAGAGATCATTGCCTATGGCCCCAATGTCATGAAAGGCTACCTGAACCAGCCGGAAGAGACAAAGAAAGTTATCATGGATGACGGAGGATTCAGGACCGGCGATATCGGATACTTTGACAGGAATGGCTTTCTTTATATCACGGGACGCGTAAAGGAACAGTATAAACTTGCAAATGGAAAGTACGTAGTCCCGGGTCCGATCGAGGACAATTTGAAGAAAAGCCGTTTCGTTGAGAATGCCCTGGTCCATGGCGAGAGCATGATTAAAAATTTCTGTATTATTTCGGTCAACATGGCTGAACTTGGAAGATGGAGTGCTGAAAAGGCTCTTGACTGTCCAGACGACAAACTGCTCGTTCACCCCGAGACAAGGAAGCTTTTTCAGGGAATAATTGATGAAGCCCAGAAAGATTTCAAGCATTATGAGTGGATCGGCCATTTCATGCTGACACCTGAAAGCTGGAACACAGACAACGGCCTTTTGACACAGACGATGAAGCTGAGAAGAAAGGTAGTGTTGAAAAGATATCATGCACAAATAGCCACCATGCTTCAATATGATGGAAACATACATGTGCATGAGATAAGAGGACACTCGAAAAAAACCGGCTGATGATAATAATGGCTTTGATATCCTTCAATCTCTTCCAAGGAGGTTTCAAGAAATGCGGCTTTCCTCGATTCAGTTGCAAAGTGCCCAGGAGGAAGTATTCAATGAGCTTTCGGCTCTGGTGAACGATAAAGGAAGGGAAGAGGCATTTACCTTCTGTTTCAGCAAAATCACGGAATCAAAAGACAAGGAGCCCGATCCGGTAAAACGCTTTTTTCATATCATATGGCTTCTGGAAAACGGAGACAATCAGATTCTGGGCAAGACGAGGAAGGTTGAACAGCTCGTCAAGCTCGCAGAATACACTCTTCTCGGCATGGGGATAAAAGCCAATGTGTCGAGGCGTTCCCATCTTTACGGCAGGCTTTATCAGGCGAAAAGTCATTTTCTCGACAAGACTGAATCGGTATGGCTTTCCATGTGGAACTATAATCTTGCCTCCAATATGACCAAGGTGTTTGAAGAGGAGAATCTGCGGGGAGATCCTTTTGAAACGAGGCTTGCGCTGGCAGAATACAGTTATCGGCTTGGTTATATCGCCGAAAGTCTCGAAAACTATGTGAATGCGGAGACGTTTGCGGAAAACGAGGAGGACATGATAGAGATCCGTTTGCGGATGGTCAAATGCCTCAGGATTCTTGGCAGGCTTGATAATGCCCTGGATATCTGCAGGGGGCTTGTCAACCGTTTCACCCTTCCACAGATCATCGAGGGGCAGGTGGAATGGGAGATGAGGCTGATAGATGCTCAGATGAAGAAGGACATCAGCGGCCTTGTAAACGGGCTTAGGGACCCGAGACTCAGAAAAAATCATGATTATCTCATACTGGCCTCCCTCTGGATTTATGCTTCATCCAAAAAGGTTGAAATACATGATATGGCCGGCAGCGGGTGGCTTAAAAGAGCTGCCTCGTCCCAGAGCGGGGACAAGAGAATGAAGACGCTGCTTAAATATCACGAAATTATGGAATACCAGAATACGTCCGGTGATCCGATAAATGTCAGGCTTAAAGTGCTGGGAGAGGCTCTCGATGAGTGCGTCTACACGAAGCCGTCCGAAGATCTCATACTTTTTCTGGCGGCGTCCGTGAGATGCCTCGTAAGGTCTAGCCAGAGAAGGCTGGCCACTTTTGTAATGAACGAGTATCTTCAAAGAGTTTCGGCTTTGACATTGGGACGCGGATCCCATATTTTCGGTCTTCTGGAGGATGTCGAGGATAAACTTGCCGATACCTATGATACACTTCGAATGACATCTTCAAGCAGATCTCTCAGGAAGGGGCTTGACAGAACGCTTGCGCTTGTCGAGCTGTTCGGAAAGATTTTTCTTAATTATTCGCATCTCACCTACAAGAATTGGAAAGCCGGCGGCGAAAAAATCGTGAACCGGGACGATTTCCTAATAAAGATATCATATCTCATTGCCGAGTATTCCGGTGGTCAGCTGAGAGGCCCGATGCAGAAACTGGGGCAGCTGTTTTTTAATTTCACGAATCTTCCCGAAGAGGTGGATAAAAAGCTGAAATGGACATTGTGGACAAAAACCGCTTTGGACACAAAACCTTTTTTGGCACTTTTTGAAAAGGAGGTAGGCAAAAGAACCGATGATGTCTTCTCCGATTTCGATCCCATGCCCATTTCAATAGGAAGCGTCTCCCAGGTTTACAGGGCGGTGCTGAAAAACGGGGAAGTCTGCGCGGTAAAGATACAATATCCGGATCTCGACAGGGTCGCGGCCCAGGATATAAAATTCATCAAGCGGCTCCATTTCATGTCGAAATGGTTTTTCCCCACCCTCGATCTCAGAAGCCTGTCAGAGGGCATGGCAGACTCCTTCATGAATGAATGTGATTTTTCGATTGAGGCGGACATCCTTAGGAGGCTGGCTATGGATCCGCTTGTGAAGGAAGATTATATAGTGCCGAGGATTTATGATGAATTATCAACACGCAAAGTTCTGGTCATGCAGTACATAGATGGTCAGAATATCTATAATTACCTGGAAACAGTGAACGATGACGGAGTCGAGCGGCTTTGCGGTCTGATAATAAGGTTCAACGAGCTTTTGCTTGTCGACCATAGCCTGCTGCAGCTCGATTATCATCCCAAGAATTTTCTTTTCAAGGATGACAAAATTGTATGCCTTGATTTCGGATTGCACTACAAATTGAAGGATAAACTCAGGGATGAGTTAAAAAAATACCTGCAGGTGCTTATGACCAGGGATCCAAAGGCGCTCTTCACAGTACTCAACGAGATTGAATTTTTTAAAGTGCCTGAGGAGTCTTACTCGCAAGAGATTGATGAAACGATGAGGATGCTGATCAGCATGTCTGTTCCCACAGCTGATGATTACAAGATTGACGCACTGACAAGGTTCATCGCCATGTTTTTCAAGAGTGGACTTAACAAGGCATTATATAAATTTTCTGACGAAGCCAATCTTTCCTTTTATTCAAGGATAGGACTTGGCGGTCTTTTGAAGAAAATACGCATGATTCACGGTGCGAAAGGGAGTGGGGACAGTTACCAGGTGATTCCTGCATGAATATGTGATAAGTTTTCAATCAGAATGTTTTATCTTTGGGGGATCGTAAGCATAAATGGAAAAAAATAAGTCGAAAGCGCCAATTTCCCTCTTTTCCGGACAAAATTCACTGCGCAGGAAATTAAGAAGGGTTGTTTTGGGCGCTCCGAAGAATCCGCTCGATCAAAGCGTTTTTCATAAACTTTCGCTTGTGCCTTTTCTGGCATGGATAGGACTTGGCGCTGACGGTCTGTCTTCATCGTCATACGGTCCGGAGGAGGCTTTCAAGGCCCTTCACGGCCATACATATCTGGCATTGGGGCTTGTGCTCATCACTGTTTTGACGGTTATCATCATCGCGACGGCATACAGCCGTATCATAGAGAACTTCCCGCATGGCGGCGGCGGATACGTCGTGGCGACAAAACTTTTGGGAAGGCCGTTTGGCGTCGTCTCCGGGTGCGCGCTTCTGGTAGATTACGTCCTGACGATTACCGTATCCATAGCCGCCGCCGGCGACGCGCTGTTCAGTTTTCTTCCGTCCCATC
>JADFZC010000287.1 GCA_015232735.1 Oligoflexales bacterium
CCGCCTGTCCATAGATCCCATTGAAGGCTGAGACCATAATATTTGGTCTCCTTTTCACCCGACATGGCAGTCAGTTCACCGAAATTGCGGTCGATCCTGTAAAAAACGCTTACATTGGGAACGAACTGTGCCGATGCCACCTTTACGCCGCTTGCTCCAAGCTCCCTGGCGATGCTGGCCTGCTTGTATTCAGGCCGTTTTGTGAATGAATCATCTTTTATCTCTTTTAGGTCTATCATCTGGATATCCGGCAACTGTTTCTGCAGAGTTATCTCCTCTTCGGAAGAGGCCTGCAATACGCTTCTCAGTACCTTGAATGCAATCACTTTCGCAGCCTTGCTGTTTGCCAATTTGACTTTTGCCGATGACAATGCAATCTGGAATTTGAGCAAATCCGCCTGATTCAGCCTTCCGACGCGCGCAATGGCCCTGGCATCGTTGAACTGGCTCTGGGCGGCATCAAGCGATGTTTTTGCGATGATCTCCTGTTCCTGTGCGGAATATGCTTGAAGATAGGCTTCAGCGGCTGAGTAAGCGGCGTCCCTTTTAGCCTTTATCAGCCCCTCTTCGGCGATATTTTTTTGATAGCCGCTCATTTTCCCCAGTTCATAGACGGCATATAAGCCTGTTATGGGCTGGGCGACCATGAGGCTTCCCGTTTTGGAAACCTTGCCCCTTAATACCATGGCGGGCGCCTGGGGGCTAAGCTGAAAAGACTGTTCTTTTTCAAAGTAAGCCTCTTTGTACTCGGTGGAAACCCTTGGGCTCATATTTGCCCATGTCCCGCTTTCTTTTTCGTTTGTCGCGGCATATTCATGCTTGGCCTGGATGACGCTTTGGGAATTTTGTACGGCACGGTCCATGGCGTCTTTGAGAGTCAGTTCAGCGGCAAGAAGTTTTCCGGTCATTGCCCCGGAAAGAAACTGGAGGATGAATATCAGGCTGATCTCTGTGCTTTTTGCTTTAAATAAGGAAATTGGAGAAATTCCGCCGTCAGATGTCATATTTTATTTTCCTCTCTTTTCATATTTGTTTTATGTCTGATAAGTCAATTCTGAAACCTTTGAATGATCTGCCTCCCGCCCGTTTCTCAGGTTTGTTGTCATACTTCACTCCATCTGGAGCGGCAATAAGATCACGGACAGGAACTTTGCCTTTTTTCCGTGTATTATTTTGCACAGAGTTGTGCAAAACTTCAAGGAAACAGAATTGTAGTTTTTCCCATTGTTAAAAAAAAGAAGTTCCAAAATATTATACCATCCCTTGCCTTTGAGAAAAATCCGCTTACCTTGTGATGCTCTTTAAAAAAGAACAAAATATCCACATTTGCCGCGTCATTCCGAAGCGCTTTGCCTGTTTGTGCAACATCTTTAAAAAATGAGATAAAGTGGAAAAATTGTCCCAAATCGGTTACACTTGCCTTACGATATATAAAAAACTTTGTCATTTGTCCACTCTCAGGGAAGTCATGGATCAGCCGTCTCAAAACATTTTGATATCAAAACTGGCGGCAACCCTTGTCATGAAAGATGCCTTTCACATCGAATCCGAATCCAATGAAAAAATAGAGGATCTGATCAGGATTCACCCTGATGTCTGGGATAATGTCAAAAAAAAATTGACTCCGCTCTTTAGAGATTTTAAAGCCGCCCAAATAGCGGAGTATGCAGAACGTATGAAAAGGGAGATTTCATCTTCAAAGGGCAAGTCAGATAAATATCTGACAAAAAAATTATATAAAAACGACAAAAAGCTCATTGAAGCAAGAATTTCCCTTTGGCTTATGGGCAATTTTTTGCGTCGTATGGTTTCGCCCTCCTCGAAAAAGGGACTCTGCTTTATTGACAGGATTATAGCTCAAAATCTTTTTTTTACGAGAGGGTATAAGAGACGTTTTGTCAGTATAAGGCGCTTTAAATTATTTTGGTCTTTGATTAGAGATAAAGTCGCCGTAGTCGGCAAAATCCAGGAACAGGGCATTTTTTGCGTGTTTTCGACCGAGCTGGGCAGATCTCTGGCCAAACTGATAGGAACACAAAAAACGATTGAAATTGGAGCGGGGGATGGCACTCTTACGCTCCTTCTTGAAAAATTTGGAGTCAGAGCGGATGCTACTGATGATTACAGCTGGAAGCACAGGGTGCGCTATCCGGATTGGGTCGAGCCGCTTTCGGCAGGGGAGTCGCTGAAAAAATTCGATCCCGAAGTCGTGATTTGTTCCTGGCCGCCGCCTGGCAACAATTTCGAGCATCTCATATTTAAATCAGAAAACGTAAAAATGTATATTGCAATAGGAAGCAGACATGAATTTGCATCAGGCAACCGGTCTGCGTATAAAAACGCTTCAGACTTCACCTGCGAAAGGAGCGAGAGGCTCAGCCGTCTACTTCTTCCGGAGGAGCTTGACAATGAGGTATTGATTTTTCGGAGGATAAGGGGCGGTCAAATCAGAGATTGAAAATCATGCAATGTTCCTCATGCCGACTTTCCTGATCGCAGCTATGAGTTCTTTGAAGTTTACCGGCTTTGTGAGGTGGATGTTGCATCCAGCCTGGATTGAAGCCTGTTTCTCATTGCTTAGTGCATGTGCAGTAAGGGCAATTATTGGTCCCTTGTACCCTTTCGACCTAAGTTCCCTCGTTGCTGTCAGGCCGTCTTTTCTTGGCATCCTGATATCCATCAGTATGACGTCGAAATTTCTTTTTGACGCGTTTTCAACAGCAATATCTCCATCATCGACAATTTGAAGACAAACACCAAGGGGCTCGAGCATTTTTTTTATCAGATATGCCGAGTCGGGTGTGTCCTCTGCCAGCAAAATCCTAAATCCGTTGAGATCGCCTGGCATGGAGGCATCTTTTGCGGCTTTTGCCGCAGTCTTCTCTTCCTCTTCCATTTCCGAGGGAATTCTCAGAATAAAGGTTGATCCCGCGCCCGGCTCGCTTTTTCCCAGAAACAGATCTCCGCCAAGAAGCCTCGAAAGACTCCTCGACAGCGTAAGACCGAGTCCTGTCCCGCCAAAACGCCTTGTTATTGAAGAGTCTGTTTGATGAAACGGTTCAAAAATGGCTTCGCGTTCGGTGCGGTCGATCCCTATGCCGTGATCTTTTACTAAAAAGATCACTGTATTTTTTTGTCTCGCATATGTGACATTAACGGTGACCCTGCCACTTCCCTGACTGAATTTGATGGCATTTCCTATCACGTTTGTCAATATCTGCCTTACCCGGGTTGGGTCCGATTTTATAAATTGCGGCACGCAGGGTTTGATCTCAATGACAAGTTCAAGCCCAAGGTTTTCAGCCTTTTTGGACATCAAGGACCTTATATCCTCCATAAATGGATTGATCGCAAAGGGTATTTGCCGGATCTTAACCTTTTCCGCTTCCAGTTTGCTTATATCCAGTATGTCCTCGATAAGTGAAACAAGATGGTGTCCATTGCGTTTGATCACGCTTGTGAACTGTAACCTCTCCTCTTCGGGGAGATTTTTTGCATGAAGAAGTTCGGAAAATCCGAGTATGGCGTTGAGAGGCGTTCTGATCTCATGGCTCATATTGGCGATGAATCTGCTTTTCGTCTGATTTGCCATGTCGGCGTCCGCCCTTGCCTTTGTGAGAATCTCTTCAGTTGCTTTTCGTTCGCTTATATCGATGTTTGTCCCTATCATGCGTATGAAATTTCCATTATCGTCCTTGAAAAGCCTGGCGTCCGTCCTGGCCCACAGGATCTTTCCTTCAGGATGGACTATCCGGTATTCGCAGGAAAATTGATCCTTGTCCCGGGACATTGCCGTATCCCTGATCAAGGTCTCAATCCGTTCCAGGTCATCCGGATGCACACGTTTGGTCCACTCTTCATACCTTCCGCTGAATTTGCCCTCAGGAAATCCGAATCTTCTGTCAAGCTCAGGACACCAGATTATTATGCCCTCAGGTACGCGATATTCAAATACCCCCACTTTTCCCGCCCGCTGGGCGAGATTATACCGTTCCATTGTTTCGGAGAGCTGCCTTTCGAGTTTTTCGATATTTTTTATGTAGCGGCATACGAGGAAACAAAAAATCCAGAATATGCCTGTGGCGAGAATTGCCACTGTTGAGCCGATGAATAAAATTCTTTTGTAACTTGACTTAAGTTTGTTTTCATTTGCAGTTAAATGATCGGCTTCAAGTTTTCTCATGGCTTCCAGACGGGCGGCAATTGTGCTCAAGGTCTCCTTTCCGTTGTCAAAGTCTTTTTTCAGG
>JADFZC010000288.1 GCA_015232735.1 Oligoflexales bacterium
ATTTCAGGAGAGCCGGAAATAAAAATGTCGGACTCAGGCTCGCATATATTCCAACAGGCAAAACTTCCAGGACTGAAATATTTCTTCCCGAAACCGGGGAAAGTTACAGGATAAAGGCAAGCGGTGCTGTCCGCTGCAGGACTGAAGCAGGTGCCCAAAAATTGACATGCACAGCATTATCTCTTGAAAAATCGGCAGTTGAGATGATTCCGAAATAAAAAACATATACTAAGTCCAATTAATGAGGCAAATTGGATTGTCGTTGAATACTAAAATGAGGTGAGTTGAATATCCATGCCTACAGCAAATTGCAGAGTCTGCGGTAAAGAATTTTTTGAAAATCCACTTTTGCGTTATGAAAACATGCCTGTGGCCGCACAGTTCTTTCCGGACAGAGCTTCGCTTGACAAAGACAAGGCAGTCCCTCTTGAGGTCTGTCAGTGTTCCGGCTGCGGCCTCACGCAACTTAGCAATGATCCTCCCCCATATTACAGGGAAGTAATCAGAGCCGCCGCCTTTTCAGAGGAAATGAGAGATTTCAGAATCCTCCAATTTCAGGATTTTATCGACAGGTATTCATTAAAGGATAAGAAAATTATAGAAATAGGATGCGGTCGCGGAGAATATCTTTCCATAATGAAACGGTCCGGAGCCCGGGTTTATGGCATTGAATACTCAGAGGAGTCGGTATCCCACTGTATCAAAAATGACTTTAACGTATCAAGATGCTTCGTTGAAGACAGTGACACAAAACTTGAGCATTCCCCTTTCGATGCATTTTTTATATTGAATTACCTTGAGCATATTCCCCATATAGGCACGACGCTTCAAGGCATAGCCAACAACCTGACCGAAAACGGCATCGGGCTCATCGAGGTTCCAAATTTCGACATGATCCTGAGAAAAAAACTTTTTTCTGAATTCATCAGCGACCACTTATTTTACTTTACAAAGGATACCCTGAAAACCGCGCTCATGACAAACGGGTTTGAAATACTTGAGTCAAATGAAATCTGGCATGATTACATAATTTCAGCCGTGATAAGAAAAAGAGGGAGACTTGATATTTCCGACTACTCCCGTCACCAGGATAAAATCAGAAAAGAGATGGAAAATTACATGGACCGTTTCGGGCACAAAAGAGTTGCCGTATGGGGAGCCGGTCACCAGGCACTTGCGGTAATCGCTCTGACAAGCCTCGCTGACAGAATAAAATATGTAATTGATTCCGCCCCGTTCAAGCAGGGAAAATATACGCCGGCCACCCATCTTCCCATTGTTCCGCCGGAAACCCTTGACCATGACAACGTTGATGCGATCATTGTGATGGCGGCGAGTTATTCCGACGAGGTTTTCAGGATCATCAGGAAAAAATACGGCAATAAGATAAACGTATGCATTTTACGGGATCATGGCCTTGAACATGGCGCATAGCGGTTTAAAATGGAAATTGGACAAATAATAAAGCTGCTTGAACCTTTGGTCCCGGCCCCGCAGAAAGGCCTGCCGGAGGAACTCTTTCTGTTTATCACCAAAATCACGCCCATGATCAACGTCGACCTTCTTATAAAAAACGATCTCAATCACACACTTTTAACATGGAGAGACGATGGTCTGTGGCCTGCCGGATGGCACATACCCGGAGGAATAATAAGATTCAAGGAAAGCTCATTTGATAGGCTGAAAGAGGTGGCTGCAACTGAACTCGGAACAACGGTTGATTTTGAAAAATCACCGATCGCCGTCAATGAAGTCATCGAACCCTGCCGGATGGTAAGGGGACACTTTATTTCGCTGTTGTATAAATGCAAATTAACTGGCAATCTAGACGAAATCCGCAGATATGAAAGTGGCAAACCGAAACCCGGGGAGTGGGCCTGGTTTGACAAATGTCCGGAGAATATCCTCGAGGTTCATGAAATGTATAGAGAATATATTTGACAAGCATGTTTTGAATAAAAAATACAAGGAGAATTTTTATGTCGACCGAGCAAAATACAATAACAAAAAACGAATCAGACAAAAGAAACATGCTGAAGATGGAAAAGCCTCGCGTCTATGAAAAAATCATGAATTTCGAGGAAAAAGTCAAAAAGGGCGAAAGCATTGCCATCCTCCAGTTCCAGTATGACTATAAGTGCAATTTCAAATGCAAGCACTGTTCGGTAAAAAGATTCCAGGATGAAAAAAAAGCAAGGTATTTTACCATAGACGATGTCAGGGAACTTTCACGGCAGGCTGATGAAATGGGACTTGCCCATCTGGTCATCACGGGTGGGGAACCCATGGTATTTCCAGACCTGGACGAGTTGATAGAAGCCATAGATCCTCAAAAATTCTACATAACGTCCGATACAAACGGATGGCTTCTTGATGAAAAAAAAGCAAGGCATCTCAAGAGTATAGGACTCGACAAAATTCAGCTTAGCCTCGACAGCATCTCTCCATCGGCGCACGACGACTTCAGGCGCAAATCAAATTCCTACGAAAAGGCGATTCGGGCTATCGATGCAGCCCTGGATGCCGGGCTGAATCTGATAATTGCCACCGTGGTAACCAGGCAGAGAGTCAGGTCCCAGGAGTTCATCGATTTGCTTGAATTTGGCAAAGAGAGGGGAATTGGAGTTTTTGTAACATACGCAAAACCTGTGGGGGCGTGGGAAGGAAACTTCGATGTCCTTGTCACAAGAGAAGATATGGACTATGTAAGGGAACTTGAAAAAAAATATAATGTTTTCACACATCTCACCCCGGCATACGGACTCGATCTCGGATGCATCGCGGTCAAAAGGATGGTATCGATAACAAAATATGGCGATGTAATGCCATGCCCTTATATTCATGTTTCACTTGGAAATTTCTTTGAGGAGCCCCTGAAGGATATCATAGACAGGGGCCTGAGAATTAAACACTTCGGAAAATATGTGGATACCTGTCTCATAGCTGAAGACAGAAATTTTATTAACGAATATGTGGTCAAGACCTACGACAAGCCTCTTCCGGTGCCGAGCTCTGAAATTTTTTCCTGCGGCGATATGATCGACAGTCCATGTTTTTGTGAGCACTGAACTGACAAAAAAGACAAGAAACTGTCGTTTAGGGTCTGTCCAAAAATAACTTGAGCATTTGAAGGTTATCTTCCAGTCATCTGTGACCGATTTTTTCTTCGGAAAATCCTCATTTATGCCCATAAACTCCGGTTTTCCTCAAAAAAAAAGATCGGCCAAATTTGACCGAAATCTAACCTTCAAATGCTCAAGTTATTTTTGGACAGACCCTTACTCCAGGTGAAATCCGTCTCTATCATCAAGGCGAGACCTCTGTCCCCTCTTCTCACGGGACGGACCAAGCATATGAGCCGCCTCTTCAGCTATCATTTGAAGCGATGTATATCTGGGAGAATACCCTATGGATGAGGCCTTTCTGCTCTTTGAATAATAATGTGTCTTATCGAATTTTTGAACCCGGCTCCTGTCATTTTCCACGACACGATAATCCAGGCCGTAATTTCGCCTGAAGAAATTCAACAGTTCAAACTTGTCAACTATTTCGCCGCTATAAACATCAAATGAATCATTTATCGAATGCTGTTTAATACACAGGCAGACAAGAGAATAGAGATCATGGGGGCCAATGAAATCCCGAAATATGTTATCCTCAAGTGTAACCAGCTGCCTGTTTTCCTTTACGGCCTTGATGATGTCCGTGATCAGGTAACCCGAATCAAGATCGATATGGCGGCTGAAATAGGTAAACACCCTTAGATCGACTATACGGCAGCTTGAGTGTGCCCTGTGCTTTGCTTCAGCATTTATTTTGGCAATAGAATAGTAATACTGGGGATCAATATCGTTCATTGCAACAGGCGTGACGAAGGCGTCATCCGCCGGATCAGAAAAACAGGTTCCGTAGACAGCCCCGCTGCTCATGTTGATATACATTGAATTCTCATGCCGCTTGACGTAAGCAAGCGCCATATTGTCAAAAAATTCAGTTAGTTCAAAAAAATCTTTTAAAATATTCTTGATCTTTGGCGGCGGTCCAAGGCCAATACAGTTGATGACGACATCATATTCATGATTCATAAAATCATCAAATCCGCCAAATATCGCATACCTCCCGCCGAGCGCGCTTTCGCTTATGAATTTTTTAACCTTCTCAGGAGATCTTGCGAACAGGTAGAGAACGGCTGAAGAGCTGTTTAAAAAATGATAGATGAGCCCCGAGGCGATGTGGCTGGAG
>JADFZC010000289.1 GCA_015232735.1 Oligoflexales bacterium
AAAAAGAGGATTTAAAATCTTTTTTCCTGAGCAGGGTAAAAAGAGGCATAATGGATCTTAAAGGTGACATGGAGTTCGAAACTTCCAAATCAGGGAAGAATATCTGCAGGGTATATTTTGAAAACGTGGATGCGCCTTTCTGGTTTGTCTCCGAAATTATACTTCAGCCATCCAGCAAAGTTGTTCTTGGCCCTGCAGATTCGCAGGTTGCGGATGCAGTGCGCTCGTTGATCAGTAAACCCAGGTTCACGGAGATGGGGGTTAGCCTCGTTTGTCTGGACTCATTGGAACAACTAGAAAATGCGGCACTCTCCGGCATTCTTGCCAATAAAAACACTCTTCTCTTTTTAGGTGAAACTATTCCTGGTGAAGAGATATCCGCTATTGATTTGCCCCACAGGCTCAATCTCGCACAATCCCCATACTTTCTGATAAAGGAAATATCTGACTGCAGACTTCCGATTGGCAGCACTGATAAGGATGTCAAAATTATTCCGCTGTCAATGCTTCAGTTTGTGGACTTTAAGATAGTCGGCGGTATCAGTGAAAATCTTGACTGCGTGCTTTTGGATGATGACATGCTTATCCGAATGGGCTGGGAATACGAGGCAAAACAAAAAAATGTCAGGCTGAAAACCTTTGAGTTTCCGGATGAACTGATGAGAAATCTCAAATATGTTGGTTTTGAGACAAAGATATATATCGATTCTGTTCTGGGCAACGGTATAAAAGGCGAAGATGTGGCAAAGGAACTTTTTGACAAAGGTTATAAAAAAATTTATCTCGCGACGGGTTTTTCTGAGTCCCACTTTGAGGATATTCCATATATCCTGGAGGTAAGAGGCAAAAATCCCCCCTTTTGACTAGGGCGTGTTGACATTTTGGTAAAGAAGCGAAAAAGGTTTTTTTCGGTTTTATCAAGGAAATGTTACAAAAATCGCCTTAAGGTGTATTGAACATACATTGAGGACGATTTTTGGGACATTGACTTAAGAGAAAAGCGAAAAAAACCTTTTGTAGCGTTTACCAAAATGTCAACACGCCCTAAGCCTTGTTTCGCAGGATTCATTATGAGCATTGTTGTTTTGAGAAAATTTGAGGTTTATAATGAGTCTTTCCTCGATGTCAGATCCGGCGGAAAGACCCTCTTTGACAGATTCTGTCAGACAATTTCCGTCATGCCGGATGTGATTCGATTAGTAAGTTCATCCGAAATATCGTTTTTTCTTTCGCCGGAAATGGAAGCTTTCATCCGGCATGTTCAACAAAAGTCAAAAGGGGCGCGACTTAAGGTCGTGTCACAGGCATGTCTCGGATTTCATGCCGCGATAATTGATTTTTATCACTCCCCCGAGCGTGCGGCAATAATCGCTTTTGTGGAGGCTCCCAGGGAGATTCAGCAAAATTTTCTGGATGCCGCCATTTCAAGGAATATGGAGAACCCAAATCGCCTTAAGGTTTCAGAAGGGGTTGGTTTTGCGTATCTCGAAAAAGTCGAACCTGCTTCATTGAAACATTATGATATTGTGATCGGACATTGCGATATTTTGTATCAAATGCGCAATATCATGGGGCCGCTTGCGCTTGTCCGGAAGATCACCGACCTTCTGAAAAATGAGAGCGAAAGGATGCAGGTGGTTTCCTTTGAGCTTAATTCAAGTTGGTCTGATGAGCTTATTCGCTACTTTGACAAATATTGCACTGACGCTTTGCATCCCTCGAATTGGCTTTCAAGCTGTGAGAAGGGCGAACATCATTACCTGACCCTGAAACCGCTTATGGAACTCAGGTTATACGAAAATAAATCCCATATAAGTCCATTGTCCGTTTTCACGTTGGGCGCCGGCGGGCGATTTGGGATTATCACCGTTGGGACCCCTTGTTCAGGTGTTGCGGAAAGCTCCATCAGTCAATGCAGTCTGTTTTCTTTTTCATTGAGACAGGATCTTGAAAGGATTCGTGAAGTGGAGAGTTCATTTTCCAACGCTGGAACAGCAAGAATCGAGTATCTGAATAATCTCGCAAATGAAATAAAATATATTCAAAAACAATATGCCGGGATTGACAATGCTGTTTTTGAGTGGCTTGTTTAAAGTCAATATGTATTGCGTTTTACTCACCTATTGGAACAATTTTAAACTGCTCGACATCTACAAGTCCCTTATCGGTTATTCTCAGTTTGGGCAGTACGGGCAATGCCAGAAATGAAAGCTGGATGAAGGGATCTTTTATTCTGCAGCCAAGCTGGCGTGAAAGTCCATGGAGTCTCTTGAGGTTCTCAACAACCGTAAGGTAGTGATCATCAGTCATCAATCCCCCGATTGGAAGGACAAGCGTTTCAGTCCTGCCAAGACCATCTGTGACGACTATGCCGCCGTTTATTTTGCAGAGGATATTTATTGCACTTGTTATGGCTTCATCGCTGACTCCCACGGCTATAACATTATGTGAATCGTGATTGATGCTGCTCGCAATGGCGCCTTCCTTAAGGCCGAAGCCCCTGACGAAGGCGGAAGAATGTGCATTTGTGCCTTTATGCCTTTCAAAGACTGTGACTTTCAGAATGTCCCTGGATACGTCCGGCAGCCATCGTCCGTTCGCTGTTTCAAGATATTCAAGACTTGAATCGGTAAGCAGAGATCTCTCCCTGATTACTATTACTTTCACCCTTTGTCCTTCCGTGGCCCTCATGTCAAATCCAAGTTGATTCGGGGTTATCCTGTTGAAATGTATGTTTTTTGGAGGCTTTCTCCTCGACCTTGCGGCCTCACGGAAGTTTGAAGGATCAATTTTTTTCCCTTTTTTATAGACATTGACAACATCGAACCCGTTTTTCCAGCTGCCTTTGTTCCTTTGTTTTACGACAACAAGGTCTGCTATGTAGCCGGGGGCGATGGCCCCACGGTCTTTCAGATTGTAAATATTGGCGGTGGAATGGCTTGCGCACCGGAAGATGATTTCCGCAGGCACGCCTTTTGAAAGCGCCTTGTTGATAATATGATTAATATGTCCCTCCCTTTGAATGTCGATGGGATTTCTGTCATCCGAACAAAGGGCTATGTTTGCGGACGAATACTCATTGATGAGCGGCAGAAGGTTTTCGAGGTCGCTGGCGCAGGAGCCTTCCCGAACGAGAATGTGGATGCCTCTTTTTAATTTTTCCTCCGCCTCTTTCAGTTCAGTCGATTCATGGCATGTATTGATTCTCGCGGCTGCGTATGCGTTGAGCTCTTTTCCCAGAAGGTTTGGACAGTGGCCGTCCAGGGTCAGGGACCGGAATGTCAGGATTTTGTTCAGAAGATCATTTTCCATGCTTAAAAGGCCTGGATAGTTCATCAGTTCAGCAAGACCGACGACCCTTTTGTGGGTGCGGAATTTTTTCAGGGATTTTGAATCGAGAAGATGTGCGCTTGTCTCAAGGCCGAGACCAGGGGATGTGGATGGAACACAGCTTGGAACCGTTAAAAAAAAGTCCAGCGTGAGTCCCTCGCTCGCTTTCAAAGCCCATTCTATTCCAGAGACCCCTTTTACATTTGCTATTTCATGAGGGTCCCATATTAATGAAGTCGTTCCAAGGGGCAGTACGGCCTGCTCGAAGCTTTTCGGGGTCAAAAAGCTGCTTTCTATATGAATATGCGCGTCTATGAATCCCGGGACAACAAAATTTCCATCGAGGTCCACGGTTTCCATGCCTTCGTATTCACATCCGATTCCGACTATTATATCGTCCTTGACCGCTATGTCGCCTTTGAAGAAAGATCCTCTGAAGACGTCAAAAACAAAGCCGTTTTTCAGGACAAGGTTCGGCTTGTTTTTCCCGATTGAAGACGATATTACGCTTCGGAGCTTCGATATTGTGGAATATGGTATTCTGTTTGGCATAGGTTTATTCCCGCTTGTTGACTGTTTTATGGCAAACCGGACAGTCCTTGTTTTTTCGGCATGTCTCCATGAAATCATAACCCCACCATGCCTCGCGAGGCTTAATGAGGCAAAAAAGCCTCATTTTTGTGTTTTAAGGCCGAGGGTGTTAAAAAGTGATATTCAAATACGAGCTATCAAACATCTTCGGCAGGCTTAAAATGTTTTTATTTAAAAAGTCCCAAAATTGGACCACCAAAAAAATCCATTGTCTTTGATATTTTGCAAAAAAAAATAAAATAAAGAAAAAAAAAATTCAAGATAAAAAGATATTTAAATGCTTAAAATTTAACAATAACATGA
>JADFZC010000290.1 GCA_015232735.1 Oligoflexales bacterium
ATTCAGTTGACTTAAAGGGGACTCACTGCGTCATGCTGAGCGAAGTGAGGCGTCTCTTTTGGCCATACCGGAGATATTCTTTTATTCACGGTGACGATCCCTGACAGCCAGGGATTCTGTGTCGGAAGGGGAATCCTTTTGTTTAATAATTTCAGTGAGAAAGAAATTCTGAAATGAACATTCAAAGAAAGTTGACTTCATGCCTTTTGACAGTTGTGGCGCTTTCGGTGATGGCTGTGGCGACATCAACGCTTCAGGTCTCGAAAATCCACAAATGCAACGAAAGGTCCAGCTCAAATGTCGCCGCAATAGTCGATATCAGCCAGTTTGATGGGAAGCTTGCGGAAATCAAGGGAACCTACCTGGGCGGCGTCGTGGGTACCATGATGGGGGAAAGCAAGGCCGAAGCGGCAAAGAAGAAGGACAAGATTATTGCGGAGATGGACTGGCTTATAGATAAAGCCGGGAAGGTTGGAAACGATGAGATGAGGCAGAATTTCGAATCCCTGAAAAGGGTGCTAAGTGACGGTCTTGTCCCCATATTGAAGAGCGATTCCTATGGCGCAAGCGAGACCTATGAAAAAAAGCTTAAAACAAAGATAGAAAACGCCCAGATCATGGTCAGAAACTTTACCATTAGTTCCAGGGACGATCTTATAGAGGAGTCGGACAGGATAAGCAAGTCTACCACGCTGGAGTTCTGGTTTATAGTTTCGGTTGTCATTTCCATTTCAGTCCTGGTTACTCTTATGCTGTACTTTGTAATCAAGGCCATTGTGAAAAAATTCAGGATGATGGATGAACATGTCCACAAATATCAGCGCGGTGAACTGAGCCAGCGCATAGATTTCAAACAGGAGGACGAATTTAAAAACCTTGCCAACACATTCAACACCATGGCTGATTCCATCAACAACAATATCGAGCTCAGGAGCAAGGAGCTTGCGGACATAAAGCAGATGGTGAACAAGGTTGACGAGGCCATGGCCGTTCAGGAGACATTTTCGGAAGAGCTTGAGTCAGTCGCGTCAGGATTTCAGGTTGAGACTGAAAACCAGATGAAGGCCATCCATTACATCGGGGAGAATATCAAAAATTACAGCACCGACATCGCAAGCAGCAACAAGATCTTCACAGAGACGGAAACCGAAGGCATTACGATCAAAAATTCGATCAGCAAGGAGATATCCCATCTGGATTCCATAAGGGAGGCCATTGTGGTCCTGGAGGAATCCACCAAAAGAATAACAAATTTCCTCAAGGTCATAAGCGGAATAACATTCCAGATCAACCTTATCTCGCTTAACGCCTCTGTCGAGGCCGCAAGGGCGGGTGAGCATGGGAAGGGTTTTGCCGTTGTGGCCGATGAAGTCAGGAATCTGGCAAAGAAAAGCGCGTCATCATCGGCTGAAATCGAAGACCTTGTGAGGCGTACCCATGACCATGTGGGAAAGAGCATTTTAATAGTGAACGAGACCACGGATTCCCTTCATAAGTTTATGGGAAACATCGATGCCCAGATGGGAAGAATCCTCGGGCTTGCCAATGTCGCAAGGAGGCAGTCTGACAAGATCAAGAAGATAACGGAAGACCTTGCACAGATAAACAGGGGAACCATGCATTTCATGGATGAATCATCAGAGATGGTTGAGATGTCGCAGAGACTTGCAAGAGGCATGGAATCGCTTAAAAAGACTGTGGAACAATTCTCATCGAAAGGCTGAAACAGAAATACTCGAGATCAGTCCTCAAGCAGGAAGATTTTCTTTATGGGACTCTTGCTCAATTTGTTTCCGAGCGCCTTCACGCCTTTGATTTCAATGTTTTCCGCAAGATTTATTTTTTCAGACGCGTGTGCCTTCTTCCTGGATTTTCTGAACTCAAGCTCGACTACGGGATCCTTTTTCAAGGTTGTGAGGAGTATTTCGGTTTTCTCATGGCTTGAGACGCTCTCCTGTTTCTTGTCAAGAAGTTCGCCGTCTATTTTGAACCTCTTGGCGTAGGTGTCCATCCTTTCGCCCTCATAATATATCATGGAAACGACCATGTCGGGCTCGTATTTGTGGATTTCAAGCAAATCGGTTCCGTACCTGCTTGCGAGGTTGAAATCATTGACCTCGCAAATCCCGTTTTTATAAAGAGCGAATATCCTGTCGCTTCCGCTGAACTCACCAAGAAAATCCCCCTTCTCTTCCGTGTTGAGGTGACCTGTCGTCCTGTCAATCCAGACTTTGAGGGCTCCGAGGGTTGAATCGCCGGTCTCTATCGATTCAACTGACTTTATCGGATACTCGGTGATCAGACTGCCTATCACGTTCCTGTTTTTTATTTCCAACTCGGAGAAATCCAGTTTGAAGCTTCCATGGCGCAGCTTCGGATTGGGGACGAGATTCACCCTTACAACCTCCTTCTCGCCGTCGGGCTGCACGCTGAGGTATATGATCCTGGTGTTCTTGTTTCCCCTGGTAAGATCATATTCCTTGTCACGGCTTATGGACGTGATATTGAATCGTTTCGCATAGTACGCGCCTCCTCTGCCGTCCTTGTATATCATATGATAGATCCTTCTTTCGTCTCCCCTTTGAAAAATATCGACATGGATGACAGGTTTGCCGACGAAAACCTTGTCGGCCACTTTTGTCACAATGAATGTTCCGTCAGCCCGTATGGCTATGACCTCGTCAAGGCTGGAGCATTCGCAGACAAACTCATCCTTCCTGAGGGAAGTGCCGATAAAGCCCTCTTTCCGGTCGACGTACAGTTTCTCGCTGGCTACCGCCACCGTTGCCGCTTTTACAGCCTCGAAGGTCTCCATTTTCGTCTTTCGTTCCTTCCCGGCGCCATATTTCTCGAGAATATCCTTGAAATACTCTATCGCATAATCCGTAAGATTGTTGAGATTGTGCCTGACCTCCTTAAGCTCTTCCTTGAGTTTTTTCATGGAATCGTCGGCTTTGTCGGTGTCGAATTTCGATATCCTTTTTATCCTGATTTCCGTGAGAGACTCTATGTCCTTTTCAGTAAGTTCCTGGATGAATTCGCTCTTATGTGGCAATAGCGCCTTCCTTATCGTGGAAATCACGGATTCCCATGTCTCGCATTTTTCTATTTTGAGGTAGATCTTCTTTTCTATGAAGATCTTTTCGAGTGTCGCGAAATGTAGCTTTTTATTGATTTCGGCCTGCTTGTGCTCAAGTTCCTTTTTGAGAAGGCTTACAGTCTGGTCGGTTGAATGCCTCAGCACTTCGGATACGCCGCAGAAGAGAGGCTTTTCGTCCTTTATCACGCAGCAGTTCGGCGAAATGGAGACTTCACATTCGGTAAAGGCGTACAGCGCCTCGATCATCTGCTGAGGCGAGATCTGTGTAGGAAGCTTGATGATGATTTCAACGTCTTTTGCCGTATTGTCTTCAACCTGCTTGATTTTTATATTTCCCTTTTCATTGGCGGAAAGTATGGATTCTATAACGCTTGTCGTAGTCGTTCCGAAAGGGATTTCGGAGATTTTGAGGGTCTTTGAATCGATGACGGAAATGCCGGCCCTTATTCTTATTTTGCCGCCTCTCTTTCCATCCTTGTAGTTTGAAAAGTCGGCTATCCCCCCGGTTTGAAAATCAGGGCACAGGGTTACTCTTTTCCCCTTCAGATGGGCTATGGATTGTTCTATGAGCTCGACAAAGTTGTGCGGCAGTATCTTTGTGGAAAGGCCGACGGCAATGCCTTCGGCGCCCAAGGCCAGAAGAAGCGGGAATTTCACCGGAAGCTCGTAGGGCTCCTGGTTCCTGCCGTCATAGGAAAGCTGCCACTTCGTTGTAACGCTGTTGAAGAGGACGTCTTTTGCGAACTTGTTCAGGCGTGCCTCGATATATCTCGGGGCTGCGGCGCCGTCGCCGGTATAAATGTTCCCCCAGTTCCCCTGGGTGTCTATCAGAAGCTCCTTCTGGGCCATCTTCACGAGCGCCTCGGCAATGGCGGCGTCTCCGTGCGGATGGTAACACATCGTCTGGCCTATGATGTTGGCCGCCTTGTTGTATCTTCCGTCATCGAGAACGTTCATTGTGTGGAGGATGCGTCTTTGCACGGGCTTGAGCCCGTCTTCGATACTCGGGATCGCGCAGTCCAGGATCACATAGCTTGCGTAATCCAGAAACCAGTAACTAGACATCCCTTCGATATGGAGAACATCGTGCAGGCTGCCAGCGACAATATCAATCA
>JADFZC010000291.1 GCA_015232735.1 Oligoflexales bacterium
ATATCCTCAACAATTGCAAACTTATCTTTTAATTTTGCCGACATTAAACGAGACTGCGTTCTCTTTTTATTTTTATTCTCGGAGTATAATCCGAAATAGTATCAACCATTTCGGAGTTAAGTCCGAAAAAGTATAATTATTTAAAATGTAGAAATTTCATAATAGTCAAAGAGATGCCACCCCGAATTATTTATCTGGAACACTATTGAAAGCGGGCCTTGGAATTTCACCTTTGTTGACCTCAGTGGGGAGATTTGTTACTCTTCCTCACCATCTCTTACATAAAATTGATAATAGCAAGGGAGAAGACAGATGTGTGGAGTTGTATCCATTGTTTATAATCACGATAACCGCAGGTTAGGTAAAGTTGCTAGTTTTCTTTTACGAAAGCTTGAATACAGAGGGTATGACTCCACGGGTGGTGCTTTCATAAAAACTAATGGTGAGATCCTTCTGAAAAAGAAGGTGGGGGCACCTTCCCTTGTGACAAGAGAACTCGATATGGAAAGCCTTTCGGGCAAGAAGTTCATTGGGCAGGTTCGCTGGGCAACTTTTGGTGCCGTCACTGATATTAACGCACAGCCCCATGAAATGAACTGCTTTGAACATATGGTCGGCGCTCATAACGGGAATATAACAAATACCGATTCCCTCAAGGAGTTTTTGACTGAAAACGGGCATAAAGTGGCTTCGGACAATGATGGGGAGATGCTGATTCATATGGTCGAGCATTTCTATCATGGGATCATCCGGGAAAAAGGAGTGCCCCGGACTAGCGAAGACAGGATAAGTTTTCTCAAGGCTGCTATCAAAAAGGCACAAGGCAAGGTTGTTGGAAGCTATGCGGCGTGTGTGACGGTTCCAGGTCTTGAGGGCGTTTTTGCAATGAAGTCGGGATCATCTCTTTACGCCGGGAAAGGGCGCGACGAGGACGGCGAATTCATTGTCGTCAGTTCGGATTTGACGTCGGTGCTCTCCAAAACCCGTTTTCTTATCCCCCTTGAAGAGGGCGAGGGACTTTATTTCACGCATAAGGACTATCACGTCTTCTCATTGACCAGGGAGAGGGAATATGTCCCGGAGGTTGTCCGTTCAAAGCTAAATGTGGATGATATCGCGCTCAGGCCTGAGTACAGATATTACATGGAACAGGAGATATTCTCATCGCCTGCAAACGTGGCGGCACTTACAAAGTATTATCTTACCGATAATTCAGAGAGGAAATATCATGAGGTTTTGGAGAGGTATGCAAAGCCTTGCAGTGAAATTCTGACAAGGCTCAGCCAGCTTGGGCACTGTTTTGACCAGGAGGAGCTTTTACACTCTTTCAAAGTGCTTATAAATGAATCATCTTTTGTCAGGTTGCTAAGAGAGATAAAAAGGGAGACGGATCTTGGCAGGCTTGGGGACACCTTGAGATTTACTTCCGACAACGCCATATTACTGACGGAGCTTTTTTCGCATTTCAAAGAATCTTTTGAATCGCTGTTTCTTCTTGATCTTATGACTATATGGAAGAAAAAAAGAACAATCTCAAAATACAAGACTGAGATGCTCTCGCTTCTCAGGAAGGCAAGAGATGGCAATGGACGGGTCTTCTTTGTTGCTTCGGGAACGAGTTATCATGCAAGTCTTCTGGCGGGTTATTTTTTCAATAACCTCGCGTCTCTTTCAATTGTTCCGATGACTCCCGGCGTTTTCAGGGCTCTTTATCTGGGATCGCTCAGAAAGGATGACGTTGTCGTCGGAATCAGCCAGTCCGGCGAGACGAAGGACCTTATAGATGTTTTCAACAGCATAAGGGAACTTCATGACTCTTCAGTGACGCTTTGTTCCATAGTCAATAACGAGAATTCGACGCTGCCGCTTGAAAAATCGAAATTCTACCTTCCGGTCCTGTGCGGCCCCGAGATTGCCGTGGCGGCCACGAAATCTTTTATAAGCCAGATAGCACTTTTTTATCTTCTGGCAAATAACATGGATCAAAACGATGACCAGGTAAGAAACATGCTGAGCGCAGTTCAGGGGATCATGACATCAAACATAAGGAGGCTAGAAAAGGATATTTCCGATATCGCAGATAAACTATATTTGAAACCATCCATACATATTCTCGGGACATCGATGATAGGGCTTGCAAAAGAGACGGCGCTTAAAATCAGGGAGGTTGTGATCAATCATACCGAGGGCTATGACGCCGCCGAGTTCAAGCACGGTCCCAACACGATTCTTGGAAAAAACACCCTCTTTTCATTCGAACAGCTAAAGAAACTTGCCGGCAAGATTTTGGAAAGGGGCATGGATGGGATTTCTGTAGACGATATTGGAGCCATGGAGGATATCTACTGCAATTATCCGCTTCTTTTCATATGTCCGCCGGACCCGAGAGACAAGAGGATCACTATATCCCAGATTCACACCCACAAGATAAGGGGAGCCGATATCATCCTTGTCGCCGAAGAGGACGAGGAACTCAGGAAGGCGGTCGAGGGGAAACCTGCGAATCTTGAAGATTATTACTGTAAATATATTCCGGTGGAGACTTATGGCGACAAGTACGCCTTTGTCTTTGAGGCGGCTCTTGCCATGCAGTATCTGGCGCTGAAGATGTCAGTTGTCAAGGGAAGTTATCTTGACAGGCAGAGGGTCAAGGATCACGGGGTGCATCCGGATGTTCCCAAAAATGTATCCAAATCCATTACAGTGGATTAATATACGTTATGGAACTCTTTTTGGATAAAATTTGTGCAGGAAGCCTCTTTAAAAAAACGTTACTTTGCAAAGCTTGCCACAAATCTTGCTTCGGCGCTGTTTGCGATGGTCACGATGCTGATAATCACCCGGGCGCTTGGAGCAAGGGATTTTGGGCGTTTTGAATTTGTCACAGCGAATTTTCTTCTGATTCTGAACACTCTCACAGTGAATGTTCCAGTTGCCTACTTTAATTTTATTTCGGAAAGAAATAAAAAACAGGCGGGGAATATTGCCACGGGGGTTACTTTTTTGTTCTCCGTGGGGGTTTGTTTTTTTGTTGGACTTGCTATTGTTTCGGGGGATTTCATCGGTTTTAATGCCAAATGGTGGCCGGATATTCCTTCCTACGTCATATGGCTTGGATTTATCGTATCGATTCTCATGTTTTTCCTGCAGCTTTTCAGTTATCTGGCAGATGGACAGGCACTTACGCTGATTCTTGAGCTTGCGAAATCCATGAATTTTTTCATAAGGGGCATTATTGTTGTAGCCCTGTTTTCGCTGGGGATGCTTTCGATCGATAGCTATTTTGCGGCGTACATAATTGTCCTTTCACTTATATTGATATTTATTTTGATATCCCTGAGGCGAAGGGAAGGAATTTCGCTGGAAAGCTTCAATTTCAAGAATAAATCCCAAGAAATAAGGTGTTTTGCAAGTTATACGGCAAAATATGTCAAGCCGCTTATTTTCCTGATGGCTGTGAGCTTTGTTTATTCATATGTTGACAGATGGTTTCTTCAGCTAAGCGCAGGTTCCGCCGAGCAGGGTTACTACAGCATAGCCGAGAGGCTGAGCGCTTTTGCCTTTATGTTTACAAGTGCAATGTCGCCGGTACTTATGAGGGAATACGCGATATCTTTCAAGGAAAATGACTTCGCAAGGCTGAGGTCGCTTTTTGACCGTATCAAATTGTTTCTTTTTTTGGCATCGGGACTCTGTTTTTTTCTAGCTACAAACAGCGATTTGATTGTGAGACTTCTTGGAAAAAGTGAGTTCAGCGGGGCCTACTGGCCCATATTCATAATGTGCCTTTTCCCGATTCATCAGACCTTTGGGCAGCTCTCCAATCCGCTTCTGATGGTATCGGGGAGGACGAAGGAGTATAGCTATATTGGTATAATTGCGGGTGTTATTGGACTTCCCATCACCTATTTTCTGCTGGCTGACAGAAGTGCCCTGATCCCCGGCCTTTCAATGGGGGCGATGGGGCTTGCAATAAAGGTCGTGGTTCATCAGTTTATTGGCTCGAATTTATATCTGTTTTATAACACGAGGCTGCTAGGCACTTCCTATTTTGAGTGGCTGAAATATCAGGTGTGGCTGCTTTTTGTGCCTTTTGCGATGGCTATTTTGGTCAAGTATCTCAGTGGGATGGTGCCACTTGACGGGTTGATGATCGGGGATTTTATTATTCCTTACAATATACAGAATTCCATCCTGAGGCTTACGCTTTCTGG
>JADFZC010000292.1 GCA_015232735.1 Oligoflexales bacterium
GTTAGCTTGAAGGGCCTCGCCCTGAAGGACGAGGTTTCCTTAAACTTGATGAATTACCAAAACCGCAACTCCATAAAAATTAACGATTAATTTGACTTTTATTGCCTTAGGGATCATATTTCATTTATAATTTTTATCACAAAATATTTTTTTTTGAATTTTTATTGAATCAGAAAAGTTTTATCGATCGTCTATCTCTCATTTGTGCTATCACCGCCACCTGGGCGGAAAAAATTTTTTTCAAAGAGGTAAAACGTGAAATTACAAAAACTTCAAAAAGCTTTCAGGAAGAAATGCTCATATACACCAAATTGCAGCAAAGACAACTTTGTTGTCGGAATGGGTGCATATTCCGACTGCAAGACCATAGGAATCAAGGAATTCAATGGACAATATTGAGGATTTGACAATTCATCAAATCTATCCTTTTTTTAAAAAAGGAAGAATCCGTCATGATTAAAACCAGATTGGCCAAATTCTTCAAATACCTGTTTCCAACCCTGACAATATATCCATGCTCACTTAATGCCGAGTCCGGAAGTGAAATGATGCCGGTTCCGGTCACAGCCCATCAAATCATTCCAATTAACTCTCACGAAACCGCAAGAGAATGGTTTGAAAAAACCCTCGCGAAAATGCCAATGATCGTGATTGGCGAGCAGGATGAAGAAATAAAAATGGAAAAAAATACCGATTATTTTGAAGATCCTGCAGGCAACATCGTCTTGGACGATATAATCAACGATAAGGAGGAAAAAATAAAATGGATTTCTCATCGGACTGATAAAATTCCAGCTTTCGGCTATACCGACTCCGCTTTCTGGTTCCGGTACGCCATTGAAAACCAAAGCCGGACAAGACAGCACTTCTTTCTGGAACTTGCCGATCCATATTTAAACTACGTGGATCTTCATATTATCGACCAAGACGGAAATGACATTGTCACAAAAACCGGAGATCTCTATCCCTACAGCCACAGACCGGTTGATCATCATAATTTCGTTTTTCCTCTTGAAATCGAGAAAAATGAAAAAGTCATAGTTCTTCTTTACAGTAAAAGCGCCACTTCCATGCTGTTTCCACTGACCATATGGGATCCTGACCGCTTTCACTCGATAAAATCGCGTGAACTCACCGTTTTCGGGATTTACTACGGGATGATACTCGTCATGGTTTTTTACAACCTCTTTCTTTTCATATCGATTCGTGATTACGCCTATGTTTTTTATTTCATTTACGCCATAGCATACCTTGTCTTTCAGGCATCGATAAACGGTCTGGCATTCAAGCACCTCTGGCCGAACAACACATACCTCGCAAATTTCGGCGTACTGATCACGCTCTCATTCATTGATTCCTGTTTGGGAATTTTTACACAGATATTTCTTCAAACCAGAAAAAGGCACCCGGTGCTTCACCACTTTATCAGCATCGTCTGTTATCCATGGTCGGCAATCGGTTTCATACTTTCAATATTTGGCCTGTATTTGAAGAACACAACCCTTATCAACGCAGTCTTTCAGCCTTTAATTGCCTCGACCCTCATAATCACGGGCATATGCTCCCTTGTAAAAGGATACAGGCCGGCACGATTTTATGTTCT
Organism: Oligoflexales bacterium; assembly: GCA_015232735.1. The sequence continues at coordinate 1,604 of JADFZC010000292.1, forward strand.
GGCATTCAGCGCACTCCTATTGGGAGCGATGCTCCTTGCGCTTAAATTCATCGGCATTCTGCCTTCAAATGTGCTCACAGAATACGGTTCCCAGTTCGGATCGGCAGCGGAAATCGTTCTTTTGTCTCTGGCGCTTGGCGACAAAATCAGGATCGAGCAAAAACTGGCGCAGGACAACATCGAGAGGCTTAACACCAGTCTGGAAATAAAAGTTGAGGAGATCAAGGAACTCAACAGCGGCCTTGAAAAGAAGGTTGATGAAAAAACCCGAGATATCAAGTCTATGCTGAAAAACATAAAACAGGGCATTTTCACAGTTCACCTGGAGAATACCCCTGATGCAATATTCATAGATCCTGATTTCTCCAAACATCTCACGGATATCCTAGAAACATCAGAACTTGACGGAAAACCGCTTATGAAAAGCGTTTTTGATAATACAAGCATCACAAGGGATCAGGCATCGATGATCCATAATATCCTCTTGTCTTGCATTGGAGACAGAGCATTTGTTTACGACCTAAATTCGGAAAAACTGCCGACAGAATTTGAAAAATATTTCAAAGACGGCTCGACAAAAACCATCGAAATTGACTGGTGTCCGGTTATCGATAAAAAAACTGAGATAGTCGAGAAGGTCCTGGTAACGCTCCGCGATGTCACCACCATAAGAGGGCTTCAGAAGAAAGCGAACGATCAACAGGAGGAACTCGGATATATATCAGAACTGATAGACGTATCGGAAGAAAACTTTGCCGAATTCATGCAAATCTGCAGACAGTTCATCGATGAAAACAGAAGGCTTGTGGAAAGTTCGACAACCCGCGACAATGAAGCGCTTAAAATACTTTTCATCAACATGCACACCCTGAAAGGAACGGCCAGAATGTATGGATTTGTCAAGATGACTTCGATCATCCATGACACCGAACAATATTACACGCTGCTTCAAAGGGATGAAAAAGAGGAATGGGACAGAGAACGGCTTTTGGAAGATCTCAGAAAGACAGAAGCTATCATTCAAAAGTACATAGACGTCAATGCCAACAAGCTTGGCCGCTGTGCAACCCGAAACAAGGTTTATGTTGAAAGATCCTTCATAGAAAACAAGGTTAAAAGCATCAAATCTTTCGTCACACAGCCTTTGCCAGAAGAAATGCAAAAGTTCATAAATGATTTGGGGCTGGATCTCAACAACATCATTCACAAGAAATCAGGGGAGCTTTTCAAGGAAATATTCCGCAACATCAATACCCTTGCCCGGGATCTCAAAAAAGAAAATCCAAAGGTCGAGGTGATGTGTGAAAACTTGAGCATAACAGAATACGGTGCAGAACTTTTGAGGAATATTTTTGTACATATCATCCGCAATTCAATGGACCACGGCATTGAAAGCGCTGAAGAGAGGATTTCCAAGGGAAAAGATCCTGCCGGAAAAATCTGGATAAATGTCGATGCCAAAAATAACGAAAAGGTTATAATCAGCTACAGGGACGACGGCAGAGGCATCAACATGGAAAAACTCCGTGAAATCGCAAAGAAAATGCAGCTTATTGGCGGTGAGGCGCTAGATGACCGTCTGAAGGTGGCAAACCTGATTTTTCTGGAGGGCGTGTCAACCAGCAAATCCCTCACAGAACTTTCGGGTCGAGGTGTTGGAATGAATGCGATCAGGAAATACCTGGAAAAAAGCGGTGGTGAGGTAAAGCTGAAACTCGACGACTCTTCAAAAGATGACTCATTTGTTTCATTCGAACTCGAAATGTCAGCACCATATGAAGTTCTGGTGGCATGACATATTTGAAGCTACTCACGTTCATTATTTACAAACAAAGCCAGAATATCCTGCTCAATCGAATCGACCAGATCCTCCCACAACTGTTTGCCTTCTCCCACAAATTTGGTGATGACAACCCCGAATGCTGACTTCATCGCGCCTGCATTGTCTCTGATTTCCTCCATTCTTATTATTTTTGCATGGCATTTTATCGATGCCCTGAGATTTTTTTGAGGGGCATCAAAATATATCTCTACGGGTGAACCTTCACCAAAAAGAAGCTTGTTATTTTGAACAGAGCAAATATAAAGTCCTGACTTGCTTATGTTTATGGTTGAAAAATCATAGATCTGACTTGAGCCCGAAAGACACAATTTCAAATTGAACCCAGGGTCTGTCACAAATCTTGTGAATCTCGCTTTGAGAAGCTCTGAAGAGGGCTTCCAGCCTGATATGATATTGGGAAAATTCCTGAAGAAAAAATCAACATTTGTTGATGGGTTTTTGACAGCAAGCTTGTAGACGAAAGACTTTTCAAACCCGCCGATTTTTCCCATTTCGGCAGAAGTCACCACTCTAAGATTGAGGGAGATTTTCAACTCTTCATCAAAAAATGAAACACCTGATCCAGGTTCGAAAAAGCTCGATGCCAAAATCCCTACAAAACGATTTGAAATTTCAAGTAACTTGAAGACAATCTCGGTTTTCAAGTCACCCGAGAGAAATAGTTTGTATCTTGTCTGCGAACCCACGGGGTCTGTTTTTGCGACATTTCCGACCATATAAAAATCCACCTTATTGAGAAAAAACAAGTTATAATACTGTGTT
>JADFZC010000293.1 GCA_015232735.1 Oligoflexales bacterium
AAAAGACAGCTGCAGGTTGGACATAAGATGGCTGGAAGGCATGGAAACAAGGGGGTCGTTTCAAGAATACTTCCAGAAGAGGATATGCCATTTTTAGAAGATGGCAGGCCCGTCGATATTGTATTAAATCCCTTGGGCGTACCATCTAGAATGAACGTTGGTCAGGTGTTGGAAGTACATCTTGGCTGGGCTGCTAAAGGTATAGGTGAAAAACTTAACAAGCTTTTACAAGATAAGTACTCAAGGGAGAAACTCGAAGATTTTATTAAAACCATATTTGAGGGTGATAAGGAAATTGATGCGTTTCTTAAAAGATGTTCTGAGGAAGATTTAAAGATTTTTATTAGCAAATATAAAGAAGGCGTCCAGCTTGCCAATCCGGTTTTTGATGGAGCTTCTGAAGCAGATATCAGAAGATATCTTGGAATGGCGGATCTTGATTCCACTGGACAGACAGTCCTGTTTGATGGACGGACTGGAAATAGGTTTGATAACAAGGTTACAGTTGGGGTTATGTATGTTATGAAACTCCATCATCTTGTCGATGAAAAAATTCACGCAAGATCTATCGGGCCCTACTCCCTTGTTACTCAGCAGCCGTTAGGAGGAAAAGCACAGTTTGGCGGGCAGCGATTGGGAGAAATGGAAGTTTGGGCAATGGAGGCATACGGAGCTTCTAATACTCTTCAGGAATTTCTTACTGTGAAATCAGATGATGTTCTTGGTAGAACTAGGATGTACGAGTCTATTGTTAAAGGACAAAATATTATGATGCCAGGACTTCCGGAAAGCTTTAATGTTCTTGTAAAAGAACTGCAAAGCCTTGGTCTTGAGGTAAATTTAATAAAAGGTGAGTCGGAAGTTTCGGTTGAGAATTTTCAGTAGTCGACTACACAATTTAAAATTAATAAGGTGTTAGGTTAGAAAATATTATTTACCTAAATGAGGTGAGCTGTTGAACGATCTATTAAACTTTTTTGATAAACCAACAGATCCGTTAAGTTTTAGTGCAATTCGAATTTCTCTGGCTTCTCCGGAGAAAATAAGAAGTTGGTCATATGGTGAGGTTAAAAAGCCAGAAACCATAAATTACAGGACTTTCAAGCCGGAGAGAGATGGACTTTTTTGTGCAAAGATATTTGGCCCAGTAAGGGATTTTGAATGTATTTGTGGAAAATATAAAAGAATGAAACATAGAGGCATCGTATGTGATAAATGCGGTGTCGAGGTTATTCATTCAAAAGTTAGAAGAGAGAGACTTGGCCATATAAATTTGGCTACACCTGTTGCACACATATGGTTTTTAAAATCGCTTCCATCTAGAATTGGTTCGATTCTGGATATCACTTTAAAAGATGTGGAAAGAGTTCTGTACAGCGAATCATTTGTTGTCTTGGATCCCGGAAATGAGGAACTGACAGGTCTGAATGTCGGAAGGGTTATTAGTGAAGAGGAATATGATAGCCTTCTTCAGGAACATGGAAATGGTGCTTTTAGAGTTGGGGTTGGTGCTGAGGCAATACAAGAGCTTTTAACTGGTTTAAAAATTGAGGATCTAGCCGAAGATTTAAGAAAAGAACTTCAAGAGGCAACATCTGAAGCCAATAGAAAAAAACTGCAGAAACGTCTTAAGATAGTAGAAGCTTTTAGAAATTCCGAGTCAAAGCCTGAATGGATGATGTTGTCGGTTATACCCGTTTTGCCACCTGACCTAAGACCTCTTGTCCCTTTGGATGGGGGACGATTTGCAACTTCGGACCTGAATGACTTATACAGGCGGGTAATCAACAGAAATAACAGATTGCTAAGATTAATAGAATTAAATGCGCCTGAGATCATTATTCGTAATGAGAAGCGTATGCTTCAGGAGTCTGTTGATGCGCTTTTTGACAATGGCCGGCGGGGGAAAGTATTTACAGGTCCGAATAAGAGGGCGTTAAGAAGCCTTTCGGATATGCTTAAGGGAAAACAAGGACGTTTCAGACAGAATTTGCTCGGGAAGAGGGTAGATTATTCAGGTCGTTCTGTTATTGTCGTCGGTCCAAATTTGAAGCTTCATCAGTGTGGCCTGCCGAAGAAAATGGCTATTGAGCTATTTAAGCCTTTTATTTACAACAAACTTGAAGAGCATGGTATTGTTTCGACTATAAAAAGTGCGAAAAAGCTAGTCGAAAAAGAAAGACCTGAAGTATGGGATATTCTAGAGGAGGTTACAAAAGAGCATCCCATATTGTTGAATAGAGCTCCGACATTGCATAGACTCGGAATTCAGGCATTTGAGCCGGTGTTGATAGAAGGTAAGGCGATTCAATTGCACCCTCTTGTTTGTTTTGCATTCAATGCTGATTTTGATGGCGATCAGATGGCTGTTCATGTCCCTCTGTCTGTTGAATCACAGATGGAAGCCAGGGTATTGATGATGTCAACAAATAACATTTTGAGTCCCGCTTCTGGAACGCCTGTCATAGTGCCTACTCAAGATATTGTACTGGGAATATATTATCTTACAAAAGAGGATGTAGAGGGAGTTGGTGCAGGAAAATCCTTTGGTTCAATAGAAGAAGTTAGGGTTGCATACGATCACGATCAGGTAGGATTACAATCGACAATACGGATAAGAATGTCTGGAAAAATGCATGAAACGACTGTTGGAAGGGCACTTCTTTCGGAGATACTTCCAGATGAGATTTCTTTTCCCGAGATAAATAGGCCTATGGGAAAGAAGGAATTAGGCGATCTTGTAAGTAAGACATTCAGACTTTGTGGTTCAAAAAGAACGGTGTTACTTGCTGATGCTTTAAGAGCAATTGGATATAGATACTCGACAAAAGCTGGACTATCAATATCCATTGGTGACATGGTAATACCAGAAAATAAAAAGAACATACTTGCCAAATCATATGAAGAAGTAAAAAAGATTAAGGAACAGTATTCGGAAGGTTTGCTTACTGAAGGGGAACGATATAACAAGGTTATTGATATTTGGGCGAAGAGTACGGAAGCTATTGCAGAAGAGATGTTTAAAAACATCGCTAAGGAGAGTAAGACCGATTACAAGGGTCATAGTAGGGATATGCCGAGTTCAAATTCAATTTTTATGATGGCGGATTCAGGAGCCAGGGGATCTGCTCAACAGATTCGTCAGTTAGCGGGAATGAGAGGTTTGATGGCAAAGCCGTCAGGCGAAATCATAGAAACGCCAATTACGGCTAATTTCAGGGAGGGGTTGTCTGTCCTCGAATATTTTACCTCTACTCACGGTGCCAGGAAAGGATTGGCGGATACAGCGTTGAAAACAGCTAGTTCGGGTTATTTAACCAGAAGGCTTGTTGATGTAGCTCAAGACGCTGTGATTATTGAAGAAGATTGTGAGTCAAAAGAAGGAATATCTCTTGTGGCTCTTAGAGAGGGAGCGGAGATAAAGCAGCCACTTGGCGATAGAGCTTTAGGTAGGACTGCTCTTGAGGAGATTGTTAATCCAAGGACTGGCGAAGTAATTTGTAAAAAGGGGAATTTGATAGATGAACGTGTAGCTGAAATTATTGATAAGACTGGTGTAGAATGCGTGAGGATTAGGACGGTATTATCTTGCAAATCTAAAAGAGGTATTTGTGCAAAATGTTACGGAAGGGATCTTGCCACAGGATATTTGATTAATGTTGGAGAGGCAATAGGAGTAATTGCTGCGCAGTCTATTGGTGAACCAGGAACTCAGCTAACTATGCGTACTTTTCACTTTGGAGGAGCGGTTTCACACAAGGTAGAAAGAAATACAATCGAGACGTATTTTAGTGGCGTTGTAAAGTACGAAAGAATCAAGACAGTTACTAATGCCCAAGGACAAAAAGTGGTCTTAAGTCGAAATGGTGAGGTACAAGTAATTGATAAAGAAGCAAGAACTGTAAGACAAACCTATCCTATTTCTTATGGATCTATCCTATTTGTCGATGACGGTCAAGAGATTGAGGCAGGAAAGTCAGTAGCTGAATGGGATCCTTTCGCAGCAAACATTATTACGGAAACTGGTGGCAAGATCAGGTTTGTCGATATTATTGAAGGAAAGTCTGTAGAAGAGAAGATTGATGAGGCAACTCTTTTAAGCCGTCGTGTGGTAATGGATACCAGGGGGACAGATTTAAAACCGGCGATAGAGGTATTGGATGCAAATGGCAACATTATTAATTTAGGAAAGAGAGAGGCAAGATATT
>JADFZC010000294.1 GCA_015232735.1 Oligoflexales bacterium
GAGAGGAAGAAATTAATAATTTGAGAAAAAGATTAAACATTAAGTAATGATCTTGCAGCTGTAATTGGATCCCTTGGAGGTAGCATATGAAAAAAAATAGATTTCAAGCGTTGATTTGCCTATTTGCGATATTATCAATACATGTCAGCTGTGGTCCTACAAGCACACCTTCGAGGCTCAATCAGATTATTGGTGCTGATGACAGGTATCAAGCAGAAGATGATATACTTCAATCTTCTATTGGAGGAATAGGAGTTAAATACTCAAATTCAGGGTCTGAACAATATAGCTATCACTATTTTTGCACCGCATTCGCCATAAACAAAAATGAAATAATAACAGCATCGCATTGCGTGGAGGGAGGATCTCAAGACAGATATTATTCCACATTCATTTTCCAGACATATAAATCTTTAAAAGAAAACAGAAAGCCAATTGAGGCTTCTATTAGTTTATTGCTTCCAGAATCTGATATAGCAGTACTTCAAACTAAGGTTCCTATGGAAAATTGGCTTTCAAGTTCACTGCATGATCCTGAGCCTGGAAATATTCCTGGCTATATTGTCAGTTTTGAAGCGAAGAAAAATATTTTACTGACAAGTAACGTAGGTTCATTTACTCAGGAAATACAAAACAGCAGCGGTGCTTTTCTTCATACCTTTGATACAATGCCGGGTGCTTCAGGATCTCCAATATTTCAAGGAGGAAAGGTTGTAGCTGTGCACCTTGGTGCCATTATTGATTCAAGAAACAATTCAAATAAATATAACTACTCAGTATCACTTAAAAATAAGGATCTTGCAAAATTACCCGATTGGCTAAGGAAAAAAATCCAACAAGAGGGTATGGGTCCAAGGGTATTACTCGAGACAATAGCGGTAATCGTAGGAATCGTCAGTGGAATAGATTCAATTTACATGAATCATTGGGCAGAGACAAAAGATAAATCAAAATCTGTTAACGAAAAGGAAAATAAAAAAGAAACAAATAAAGGTGCTGAAACAATTGCCCAATTAAAACAAGGAAAAAAAGATATTGAGTTCGGTAAATCGGCAAGTGCTGGTGGTTATGATAGTAATGGCAATCGCATTCCACGCTCTGATAGGTATTCTAATAACGGTTACATATTTGAAGTCGATTCAGATCGGACAAAAGTCGATGAGGTAAATGTAAAAACTGGACAAATTGTATATAATAAGGGTTTGACAATAACCTCTTCTGATTTTTATCCGTCGTTTGAACCTGGAAATACTTCTAGGGGAACACATTCAGGAGGAACTTCCGGTTCCTCTAGTCCCGGAAGTTCCTCCAATTCCGGGAGTTCTTCTTCACCGAATGCTCGACCTAATCCAGACGAAACAGAAGAGCCAAACAGCCCATTTGGAACTTGGTTACCAACTCCCCCACCGATTAGGCCAAGTGGAGAAGGCTATGATGGAGGAGAGGAAATGGCACTCCTAACCAATCTTCAAATGTTGATTAAGCATGATCTTTTAGCCATTAATTACGTTTATCTTTCCTATCGGGGCAGGGATGCTACACAAGATGAACTTAAATCAGCCTATCTATTGTTATCAAATGGTATGAGTTTCTCCGATTTGGAAAAAATGATCAAGGAAGTTCCACGGACTCTTTCAGATATGCATACTGGATGCCTTCAACAAGATCCTCATGGGAATGCATGCACTGCAGCAATTCATCGCTATGTTACAAAAAAAGGTGTTGGTACAGTAGGACTAGTTCGAGAAGTAATTGAAGGAGCATCTTTTCACATTTTTGATATAGCTGCAATCAATGCACCTTATGTATATGATAGGAGTATAAAGGAACTCCAAAGCTATCATCCAGATTGTGCTTTTCCCCATGCCCAAAGTAATGAATGCATTGCAGCGGTTCACCGAGCTTGCAAAGCTCTCGGTTATTCTGCCGGTCTTACTCAAGAAGTTGGAGAACAAGTCTATACGATAGCTTGCTTTAATGCAGATCTGTATGAAAAGATATCAGTAAGTAATGGATTGGCGACGACTCTTAATGGATGTAAATTCCCTAATGCTAGAGACACAAGTTGCGTAAGTGCTATTAATGTAGCTTGTCGAAATCGTGGTTATGATCTTGGTTTATCACAGGAGGTAAATGAGGACACTTTTGAGGTGGCATGTATGCGATCGAAATGGCATGAATCTGTCAAAGTATATGTGTATTAATTTGGTGCATGTGAAGTGGTCGGGGTCGTTAAAAAGTAACTACCCCAAATCTGTTAGCTCCAGCGACCGGCTTTTTTGAAAACCTCACGGGCCGGCCGCCGCTAACCTGGTGGATAAGATGAAGCTCCCTAAGCCTTGCCACAGCCTTTTTTATGCTTGAAAGTTCATAGGTTTTTCCTCTTTCATCTGTGGGACCCTGCGAAATAATGTCCATGTAGGTAAAGCCATCTTCCAGGGAAAGACGCTGGATCGCCTCATGGACAGCCTTTTGGCTTGGGCTTAAAGTGTACTCTGGCCTTTTTTCCTTTTTCCCCGAAAAAGACATGAGTATTTCAAGGTCCTCCATCTCTGAAACAAGGCTTTCAGTCATGTGGTCGATGGCCCTTTTTCCCTGGTTTAAAAGAGCTACGGTCGAAAGAAGGTCAAAAAATATCTTTGAAGCCCTACGTGTCTCAAATTTCTCGGTGTCAAACTTGATTCTATCTATATAGGGGATAGTGACCCTCATGGGGTTAAGAGAGTCAAAAAAATCGTGATAAAAACTAAAGTCCCCACGTTTTTTCTTTTTTCCATGAAGATATCTTTTTTTAATATCTTCAATGACTGAAGAGGTCTTTTCCCTTGATGGGTCTGATTCAAATATGACAAGACGGTTCATCGTATCATCCCTGAGGCCGTCCATAGATAGGCCCGTCGACTGAAGAGAGATCGCCCCAAAAATCTCGATTCTTTCAGCCTCGCCAGATAGGACAGTCGTATGGGAGGCATATCCCTTTGTTAGAAGAACCCTTAAAAGATACTGAACCTCGGGGTTTTTTATCCCCGAAAGCTCCTCGACAAATACGACCCTTCCATTTAAAAAATATGGATCACGCCGGCACTCGTAGATTAGCCCCTTTGCCGAGGCGGAGGTGAGGTTTATGACCCTATCACTTGGAAAGGCCTGGGCGATCGACTCAAGAAACTGGCTTTTACCTGTGCTTGTTTCTCCAAGGATAAAGCTTCCAACGGGCGAGGCCGTCGAGTCCACGTCGGCGTGGAGGATCGAGGCGAAAGTAAGATACCCAAGGGCAAACTCCTCAAACTCTCCGATCCATCCAAATAGGCCTCCTTCAAAATCCTCTTTTAACTTTTCAAAAAAATCCCCCTCAAAATTTATATAATTATGAGCCTTTATGGCCCCGATTTTTTTTCTTCCTACTTCAATGTCAAGCATCTTCCCGCCATATCCTTTCACGGTATTATCTATTCATTAATATATTTTATATTTCAGGTAGTTATTTTTTCACTGTCTATTCACTATTTTTTCACTTTTGTACCGTTAATGTCAATAGGAAAGTCTTTGTCATAAGATTTAAAAAAAGAGGGCCAGTGTGAGCAAAAATGCATTTTTTTGGGGTGAAAACCGGCCTTGAAATAAATAGGAATTTTTGCCCCGGGGGAATTTTCCATAGGTACAAGAAAGGGGATTCTTTTACCTTGTGGAGAAGTGGAGGATTATTTTATAATTAATTAAATATTATTTTGGAGAAAAAATATGGAACTTGAAAATCCAAGGGCGACTCAAATCGTTCCCTTGAATATGAGGAAAAATGAGATGGCTGATAGAATGGCCTCTCTCATGGCGGCCTGGCTCGTTAATTTTCCTTCAAAAGGGACAAGCACAGAATATGGAAGGACGGCCGGGGAATTTTTCTCCTTTATATCTTCATTCATCAGGGAAATTTCAGATCTAAAGAGAGATCACATCATCTTTTATAAGAAGTCCCTCACCGACAGGGGGCTCTCCCATAAAACAATCCTAAAAAAGCTTTCCGCCATCTCAAGCCTATGCAAGTTTCTCGCCCACGAGGGGGTCATTGAAAAAGATCTCACCTATGGCGTAAAAAGACCAAAGACCTATAACAAAAAGGAGACAGCCGCCTTCACGGAGGAAGAAGTGAGGAGGATTTTTTCGTCCCTTAATCCTAGAAACCCCTCATATCATTCATCCCGTGC
>JADFZC010000295.1 GCA_015232735.1 Oligoflexales bacterium
GAATGTTAATAAAAACAACCACAGAAAACTCTTGAAATTACACAAGCGACGAATGATTTTCTCCTTCATTTTCAACGAAATTTTCAAACAATAATAATTTTATCTCGTTTTTTTTTTAAATGAAATAAAAAAGCCTGCCTTTGATTCCGATCAAAGGCAGGCTTAAAAAAAATAAATTTAAACTCTTTCAACAATAGTAGTGATACCCTGGCCTATGCCGATGCACATCGATGCCAGGCCCGTTTTCGCACCCTTTCTCTTCATATTGTATAAAAGTGCGCCAAGAATTCTTGTACCCGAGCATCCCAGAGGGTGTCCAAGCGCAATTGCCCCGCCATTCATGTTCACCTTGTCCTGGTGATCGAGAAGACCAAGATCCTTGAGGCAAGGAAGCGACTGGGCGGCAAAAGCCTCGTTAAGCTCGACAACGTCGATATCCTTAATGGTCATGCCGGCTTTTTTCAAAGCCTTCATGCTTGCCGGCACCGGACCATATCCCATGATCGATGGATCCACGCCTGCAGTCGCCATGCTGATTATCTTTGCCATGGGCTTAAGTCCAAGCGAGCTGGCCCGCTCCATGGACATGACGATCATCGCGGAAGCACCGTCGGAAATCGCCGAGGCATTTGCTGCGGTAATGGTGCCGTTTTTGGGATCAAACGCGGGTTTCAGCTCCCTGAAAGCCTCGATGGTGGCATCGGACCTGATAACCTCGTCGTTGTAGCACATCTTCAGATAACCATTCTCATCATGGCCTTCGATGGGAAAGATCTCGTCCTTGTAATACCCTTCACTCATCGCCTTGAAGGCTTTTTTATGGGATGAAAGCGCAAACTGATCCTGCTCCTCGCGGCCGAAACCGTACTTTCTTGCCAGAAACTCCGCCGTAAGTCCCATCATTCCCGAGGCCTTTGCAAAATACTTGCTGGCCTTCGGATTGATATCAACTCCGTGGGTCATGGCAACATGCCCCATATGCTCCACGCCGCCGCAGACATAGACATCGCCCAGTCCCGCCATGATATTGGCAGCCGCCACATGTACGGCAGACATGGATGAACCGCACAGGCGGTTTATGGTCTGTGCGCTGGCGGAAACCGGTATTGGAGTCAGAAGGCTCACGTTTCGTGCAATATTGTACCCCTGCTCGAGAGTCTGCTGCACACATCCCCAGATCACATCGTCCACCTCGGCCGGATTGAATTTCGGATTTCTTTTTATCAATCCGTTTACCAAATCAGCTGACATATTTTCAGCACGTACATTTCTAAACATTCCCCCCTTGGACCTTCCCATTGGAGTTCTTACTGCATCGATAATGACTGCTTCTCTCATATATTTAATCTCCTATTAGATTTGATTCATCATTAAACCGGATAAAATCTCTTACCATCAGCCGCCAGTTTCCTTAGAACAGGAGCAGGCTCGTAGATATTCCCTATCGATTTGTATTTCAGGGAGGTTTCCACCAGTCTGGATGCTCCGACAGAATCAGCATACTTGGCAAGTCCGCCTCTGAACGGAGGGAAACCAAGTCCGTAGATTAATGCAAGATCAAGCTCCATAGGCGTTTCCACGATACCTTCGCCGAGACACAATCCGGCCTCGTTTATCATGGGAAGCATCATTCTCATTATGATCTCCTCGTCAGTAACCTCCACTTTGTTTTTGACAATAGGCTTAAGGACTTCATCGGCCGCGGGATCGTCACTTTTCTTCGGTTTTCCCTTCTTGTCGAGTGTATATTGGTAAAATCCCTTGCCGTTTTTCTGACCATAACGGTTTGCCTCGAAAAATGCCTCAAGCGCATCTTTCTCGCCCAGCTTCATTCTATCAGGGAAGGCTGCGGACATGACTTTTGCCGCATGGACACAGGTATCTATTCCGATTACGTCTCCAAGATACGCCGGACCCATGGGCCAGCCGAATTTTTCCATAACCTTATCGATTCTCCTGAAATCCACGCCATCCCGCAGCAGATAGCAGAAACCGAAGAAATACGGGAAAAGCACCCTGTTTACCAAAAATCCCGCACAATCCTTGACCACGACCGGAGTCTTGCCCATCTGCGTCGCATAGGCCACAGTTGTGGCAACAGCAGCCGCACTGGTCCTGTCACCCTTGATTACTTCAACAAGCGGCATCATATGCACAGGATTGAAAAAGTGCATACCGCAGAAATTTTCCGGACGCTTCAGCGCAGAAGCCAGCAGATTGATTGAGATTGTAGAGGTATTTGTAGTTATTACAGCGTTCTCTCTCACCCTGTTTTCCAGATCGCTGAGAACGCTCTTCTTGATCTTTTCGTTCTCGACTACAGCTTCGACAACCAGATCAACGTGTTCAAAATCGCCATATGAGAGAGTGGGTTTGATGCTTGCAATGACCCTGGCCATTTTTTCATTGTCGATCTTGTTCCTTTGAACCTGCTTGACAAGAAGCTTGGATGCCTCGTTCATGCCAAGCTCAAGTGCTTTATCATTAATGTCCTTCATTATTATGGGCACACCCTTGACAGCCGACTGATACGCAACGCCTCCGCCCATAATCCCTGCACCAAGCACCGCCGCATGCCTGACCTCACCGCCCTGCTTTGCAAGCATCTTTGATTTTTTCTTGTTGAACTGGTCCGACAGAAAGATGGAAACAAGATTTTGTGCAGTCTCGGTTCTCGTGATATTTGTAAATCCCTCAACCTCGATCTCAACTGCCTTGTCCCTCGTAAGACCTGCGCATTTTTCCATGCATTCGATTGCCTTGACAGGCGCGGGATAATTCGGTCCGGCCTTGCCCGCAATAAAAGCCTTGCTTGTGCCGAAGACCATAGCAGCCTCAATGGGTGATCTGAGCTGGAGGGGATTTTTCTTTTCGCTGACCTTTGCCTGCCAGCAAAGCTCCTCCTTCATCGCCCTCGACAATAGATCCAGGGCGGCCTTTCGGAGCTGATCCGGTTCCACGACTGCGTCGACGGCACCGACTTTGAAAGCCTCGGTTGCATTGTTCGACTGACCTGAGCATATCCATTCGATTGCATTATCGGCGCCAATCAGCCTCGGCAGCCTTATTGTTCCGCCCCAACCCGGAAATATGCCGAGCTTCACCTCGGGCAGACCGACTTCGGCCTTTGCGGACATCACTCTGTATGTTGCCGAAAGGCAGAGCTCAAAGCCCCCGCCAAAAGCCACGCCGTTTATCGCCACAACCGATGGAATCTTCAAATCCTCCAACATGTTGAAAGAATTATGCGTATCCCTCAGCCAATTCCTCATTTCCTCATCGGACTTCTTGAAGTGGGTCAGAAACTCCGTGACATCCGCCCCAACGATAAACACGTCCTTGCCGCTGGTGATCAGGACCCCCCTGAATGATCCGGTTTCAGCCACCTTTTTGATAACCTCACGGAACTCATTTAGAGTGACTGCGTTAAATTTGTTTACAGAATCGCCTTTCAAATCAAAGATGATTTCGCACACATCATCCTCAATTCTTTTCGCTGTCAAGGCATTCCCCTGAAAAATGGTATCTGACATGTTAACTCCCCTGTAATTCAAGTATTACCTCATGACTTTAAGAGTATTTAAAGCCAACACCACACGATCATCCAAGCCAGTGTATGATTTTCATACAAAAGGTCACTCGAAGAATCATGATTTGAGGCACAAATTAGATCAAAAGCAAACAAAAAACAATCAATACAATTCATTTGAGAGTTTTTTTTGTTCATGATCTCCATGATATTCATTTTTTATGCTGAACATTGTTATTCGTTTATATTTTTGAAACTCAAAATTTCTAATTCCTCAAAATCGAGGAGGCTATGACAACACGCTGAATTTCAGACGTACCCTCGTAGATTTCCGTGATTTTCGCGTCCCTGAAATACCTTTCCGCCGGAAAATCCTTCGTGTATCCGTTACCGCCCAGAACCTGGACCGCCTTGGTAGTTATCCACATGGCAGCCTCGGCCGAGAAAACCTTGGCCTCGGATGCCTCCCTTGTATAGTTTTTCCCTTCCATCCTGAGATTTGCCGCCTTGAGTACAAGAAGGCTGGCTGCATCTATTTTTGTAATCATATCTGCAAGTAAAAACTGTACTGCCTGAATGTTCGAGATCGGTTTGCCAAACTGGATCCTCTCTTTTGAATAGTTCCTGGCGCAATTATAGGCAGCCTCACAAATGCCTAAAGCTTGAGC